>JALWJX010000076.1 GCA_026996895.1 Candidatus Kapaibacterium sp. | reverse complement strand
GCCCAATGCTCCATCGCAGGACCGGGGAATGGAGGGATCGATCACAGAAATTGGAGTGTATTCCGCTGCGTTGAGCGGCAGAGAGATTACCGCATTGATGTATCGCACGCCGCCGCTGGAATTTTTCGCTTTGCAGCATTCACTCTCCTGCGCGGACACCAGCAGTGCCGCATTGTATGATCGGAAAACCCGCCAGCAGAATGCGGTGTATGGTGGAATGTATCGCCGACGGCACAACGGTACGGTGCATTGGGCAACCTATCAGCGCAATTTTGGAATGCTGTTGCCGCAGATTTCAAGTGGATTGCCGCAAACGTATCAGTTGAGTGTTCGGGTTTTTTACCGCGGTGCTGGACCAGATACGGGCGTTGTGTATCGCTATCCGCTGTCTGTTCGGGCACTTGCCTTTGCGCGAGAAGGGCAGAACAGAGATACGATTCGGAATTGGACTCCTATTGCGGCTTATGCCGATGATGACTTCGGTCCGTTTTTTGAAGCCAGCCAGGATCCGGTCCGCTTTGCTTTTCGAGGAATGCTCCATCCCTGGTCGGTGCGCCGGGTGGTGCTTCGCAAGTCGAATGGTGAGCAGTTGGCATCACATTCCTATACCCGGACCTCCACGTGGCAGGCGCCGTACGGGGTTGCTCTGGATGTGGGCGAGGCAGAGCCAGGGTCCTATCTGGAACTGGCGGTTGAAGAACCTGATAATCCAGAAGTGCGGCAGGTAGCACCCTTTTTCCTCAAGGTGCTCCCATTGGTACCACCAAAGATCGAGGGGGATTTCGGACCCTTCGACCAGGCAATTGCTCCAGGGTCGATGGAACAGCTTCAAACGTTCCGGATCATTGAATTTGCGGATGAAGTGCGAATGATCGGTGAATATTACGATCAGCGCGGCATTCTGATCCGCCGGGACACTGCCCGAAAGGTAGCGGGTAATGATTCCCTCTGGCTTCTTACCACTCCAATGGGAAGCCTGGAGCCGCCAACAACCAATCTGGTTTTGAAAACCTACAACTCGCGCTCTGGTGATTTGTTGCGCAGTATCACAAAACCCATTACCATCCGCCGAACCCGACCGGATTGGTTCAGTGCCGCACGCTTCGATAATGTGAGTGAAACCACGACAACGGTAGACTTTACCGTGAAAGTGCCCTATAATGCTCCGGTGGAACCGCAAATATGGACGGTAAATCCAGCAGTTTTAACAGCGCTTGTAAATCCATCAGCGACTTATTTACTGGGTTCAGGCGTCCCGATTTTTCAGGGCAAACCGCTGGGCTTCCCATCCAATAGTTTTGAGATCCGATGCCGATATGCAAAGTCCCGAAAAGCACTGGCGTTGATCTCCACGCCTCGCACGACGATGACCTTGAACATTTTTGGCATACCAATTACCCGGCATTTTTCCTGGAAAGAGCGCGACGGAAAAGCATTTTATCTGCTGGATAGCAATCAGAATCTGCTGGCACAGCAGCTATTTTCCTTTGCTTTCCAGCAGGATTTGCCAACTATTCGAGCAATGCAGGGATTTTTGCGGGTTATTGGCGTGTTGGAGAAACTGGAAAAAGATGGTGATGCAACCATCGAGCCGTATGTGACCATCGGTTTTAATTTTGCCTTTGCGCAGTACGTCCACCATAATCTGGGGTATGATGCGGAGAAACACCGCTATGGAGCGAAAGGAGTCCGGGCATTTACAAAGAGCCGACTTGGCTTTATGCGCGAGCCTTCCCCCTATCCGGAGCCGGATCCCGATACCGTGGATGTTACCCAGTGGGCAGGGTACGAAGTGTTCCAGATGGGTGGGGGATTGACGCTCTCAGTGGGTGTTGCTGTTGCCGGAGGACTGGCAGGACTGTCGCTGGACTTCACCGGGCGAATGCTTGGCGGCCTGGGACATCAATGGAAAACGGTGCCCGATCGGTGGAAATCGCCACTATTACCCTCCATTACGCTCCAGTTGTATGGGAAGGTCGTTGCCCATTACCTCTTCCTGTTTAGCAAAACCCTGTACGGTCCCAAAATGTTTCTGCATCTGACCGAAGGCTATGCCTTTCCGGAATTATTCCCCAACCAGGGACACGGAATTTTTGGTTTGCTGAAGTCGCGGCTGGGGACAACAAAGGGCGGATCGCCATCGTGGACGCTATCATCAGCGCGACAGTCCGGCGCCCTTTTCGAGACGGATGTGCCAGCCAGTCAGGTCAACCGTATCACGCCGGTGTTATTCCCGCAGCCGTCGGTCGCATCAGCAGATTCAATTTTCCTGATTGCCTGGATTGAAGAATCCTTCGATGATACTCGCAGCATCGTGCTGAGCCAGCGGCGTTTGGGACAAAAGCATTTTGCATCGCCTGTGACCATTGTCACCAATCGGAATGCGCCGACGTATCCGCAACTCAGCTATACCGGCGGACCGTATGCTGTGGTGACCTGGATGCAGTCGCGGTATACGCCGGAAACCGTGCCTCGTGAACTCGGACCAATTACCTTTCTGGAATCCGAAGATATCTGGTATGCGATCTACAATGTCAGAACACAGCAGGTTGAAGCGGTTGGAATGATCCCGGATGATCTGGAAAGTGTTCGTTCGGGCAGGATCGAAGGAAAACCCGCAGCTACGGTGCTCAACGATGAAGAGATGCTGATGGTCTGGCACGTGCGATATGGTCAATCCTCTGATCTCCTGGCAGTGACGATTGATCGAAATTCGGACGGTGTGTGGGAAGTGCAGATGCCCCCAGTGCTACTGGCAACAAAGTTCCAGGATCACGAAATGGTGCTCAGTCGCATTGGGAATGATGCTGCCGTGCTAAGCTGGATTGAGCGGGATCGACAACAGGGGCGCGTGGTCAGTCGGGTGCGCAGCCGCGTTTATTATGGTGGCTGGAAGACGCCCGAAACGCTGCTCCATAGCGGAGAGAGCACGGAGCATATTGTCGATATTGCCCAGGGATTTAACCATACAGGAGCAGGCGCATTGCTCCAGATTTCGGTTGATACCGTGACGAAAGAGACGGTCGTTCGCCTCCTTCAATGGGATACCACTGCTGGTCGGTGGGATCGGATGCCGCTTTTTGAATGGCGCGATTCCCTCTCCTATTGCACCCTGCCCCGCGTGGCAGTAAACGACGATGGCGTAATGCTGGCTGGATACCGTCGTTCCTGGGCATCGAAGATTTTTGGAACGCATCGGAGTCAGATCGATTTAGTTGCGATTGATCCGAAACGACAGCAACAAAGGCATATAATGGCTTCGCCGTACGTCTGCGATACGGCAATGCAGGTTTACGATTTTGATTTCGATTTCCAAACGCCGCAAACGATCAGTCTATTTGCGCACGAAAACAATGCCACCGCAGTTGGCGATACAGTCCAGTACGGAATTCGATGGGGCAATCGGAATATGAGCCTGGTTCTGCGAACGTTTCGCCTGGATGAGCTGCTGTCGGTAACCGATCTTCCGGAAGATTCGGTGGTGGTGACTGGAGCGCGCCAGCGGTCGTCCATTGCCCGGAAGTTTCAGGTGCACCTGGCGCCACAACCAGCGTCTGAACAGGTAACAGTGCGTTTCACAGTCCCCGCCGCAACGGAAACGACCGTGGAATTGTACACTGCCGACGGGCGAAAGCTGCGAACCATCCTCGGTCCAGCGGTGCTATCCGGCGAGCAGCACGTAAACGTTTCGGTGAGAGAAGAAGCAGCCGGTCTCTATATGCTGCGGTTTCAGGTAGGGAAGCAGGTTTTCTATCGCCAGTTCCTCATAGTCCGGTAGCCCAGGAGCATTGCACAGCACCTTTGCCGGAAGCGCCGACTTTCGCCGGCAACGTTGCGAATGTGTAGGGGCGACCGGCCGGTCGCCCCTACAGGTGCGGAATAAGCAACCAGCCGGGTCGCCGCTACTGGGAGCGCCGACTTTAGTCGGCAAAAGAGAGTGCACCCTAAAGGGTGCGCTCCCGGTGAATGCACGCTGAAGCGTGCGTTCCCAGTAGGATGTAGTGGCAGAATGCCCGAACGGCGGACGAGTGGAGGTGTACCAGTCCGAGGCGCAGAAGTTCGGCAGAGGGGCGCGGAATGTGCGCGACGAAATCCGCTCGCTACTGGAGCAGGCAACAGAGCGGGCGGAGCAGTTAGCGCGGGAAGCGGAGATGACGCCGGAAAGGATTGAGGCGACGAAGCAGTCGCTTCTTGAGAAAGTGATCCGGCAGGATGCGCAGGAGCAGGCAGAGAAGATGCGGCGGCGGCTGTGGGAAAAGAAACTGATACCGGAGCTGGAGGCGGCGAAGGAGATCGCACGCATAACCGGCTGGCACATTGTGCTGCGGGAGCCGCAGGCGTATGCAGAACATAAACACGCAGATGGATGGCGGGAAGAGAGTGGCAGGATTAAGGAGATTCTGGAGATTAAGCAGGTAATCAAAGGAACACGGAATTTGCAAAGAGCAGTAAAAGGGCATCTTGATTCGGCGTTGAAGCAACCAGGAAAGACGGTCGTGTTGTTTGTCGAACCCGGATTTCTTGCCGAGCAGGCGGCAAGGGGAGAGTCGATGGATTTTGAGGCGATCAAAGCGGTTTTGCGGCGGGTGATTCGTGGCGGATGGGAGCGATACAAAGAGCGCAGGGATAAAGTGGTGGTGCTGATTGCCGGGAATGCGATGGAAAGGAGGACCTTAGAGGAGTGGTTACAGGGGTGATGTTCACAATAAACGGGAAATTTGTTTCGTCACACATTAGCACTAACTGTGAACCGGTGTTTGATAGCGTAGAGATCTTCGTTAGCCCGGCCCACCAGGAGTGCCGGGAGGGTAGCCAACCGACCCGTAGCCGCCGTTGCTCCCCGCCGATGGTTGCAGCGCAGGTTACGGAGGTTGGGGCTCTCCCGAGGTCGCTCCGGGTCGGGGTTAGCGAAGGACGGGCAGCTAAAGCGGGGATAGGCTGCTCGCTTTTTTTTATGCCTTCCTGTGGATTTCCTGCCGTGTTTAAAGTTATTGCATTCCGGGTTTTGTTATTAAAGGTTTCGGGCGTTTTGTTGAATAAGGGTGTCGCCCCTGGGAGCGCCGGCTTTAGTCGGCAAAAGATAAAAGGATGCACGCCGAAGCATGCGCTCCCAGATGGAAATAAATTTCCCAGATGGGACGTTTACAGCGGTGGGAATAACCGGAAGGTGGAAGGATGCGGCAGCGATTTCTGGAGTTTGTGAAGCAGCAGCCGCTAGAAGAGATGGAGCGGGTGCGGGATTTTTTTATCGGCGCTGGGAGCAGCAAGACCGGCGAATCGCCCAGGTGATGGATTATCCGGGCTGGTGGCGGATAGAATCGCAGCGAAGCGATGAGGAAAGCGATGAAATTATACCGATGGTTCCCCCTTCCGAAGAGCTGGCGCTATTTGCAATGCAGTGTGCTGGCGGTGATCTTAGCCTTTTTCGGACTTTGTACACTGGCACCGACTTTGCCGAGCTGGTGTGGCTTTGGGCGCTGCGGGTTTTTTCCGGGCAAGGCGTTCTGGCAACTCGAAGCCAACGCTGAGTATGCCAAAGATTCCAGCGATGACGTAAAGGAACAGAAAAATCACCAGAATGCTGCCTATAATTTGAAGCAGGGCATCCCAGAAGTCTTTGAGGAATTCAACAACAAATTCCATTTGCGATGGCTCGAACGATTGAACTGATATTGAAGATCATCACCGAGCCTGCCAGAAAGCAGCTCGAAGAAATAAAACGAAAGATTGCGGATCTTAGTCGGTGTTGCTGTTTTTGTGATAGTTTCACTGCTTTTGCAGCACAACAATATACTCGTATCGCATCGTGCTGCTTTTTTTGCCCTTGACATTACTCGGAGAATTTTCAGAAGGCATGCGTTTGTTAGAAATAGCTCGGACGATTGTTTGGAGATGAGTGAATCCCACTGATTCAAAAAAGTCTGCTGAGATTTTGTCCGTTGGTAATTCTATCTCTTTCACCCGTCGGTTGCCAACAACGAAGCATACGTGTCCGCCGGGCTTCACGATGGCTCCAATGGTTCGAATAGCGGCTAATAGGTCTTTGTAGAAGGCAAATACTTCACGGGCGCGTTTTTCATCCCGTGCTTCGATTTTCTCTAAGCTGTGGTATAGCAAAGGTGAAGGGAGATCCGAGGTGATCTCGCATGCTTTGCTTCCCAGCGAGGTTTTGTCGACGCGCTCTTCGATTCCCAACCACTGGAGTGCAAGCCGGGAGAATTGTCCATAGGCGACTGTTGTCCGAGAGTCGCCATAAGGCGGAGAAGTAAGGACGAGATCTATGGATTCGTTTTCAAGGGGAGGATTGTGCAAAATGTTCTGTTCTTGCAGGATGACTGTGCTGGTGGAAGCAGGGTGGGAGCGGTAGAAGCGAGTGAGAAGATCGATATTTCGGAGACTTGTTGCCTGAAAAGTTTGCAGAACGTCTTGCGATGTTTCTTGCTTCTTGCGCAGCAGCTTGAACTCATTGTATTTTGTTCGAGATACTCTCCGGACGGTTTCTGCAAAGCTCACGAGGAAGAAGTTTCGGATGGCAGAATCTTCCAGATGAAAAATTGCTTGGCGGAGTTGGGATAACTTCTCGATGGTCGCATCATCAAACCAGTAGTGAATGTTGCGGAAGTTTATGGGAGTCGGTGCAATTCTGGGGAAATGAGCTATCAGATGTTGCAGTGTTCGTGAAAGCAGGGCGCGCGGCAAAGGGGTGGTTCGCACTTTCGCAATCAAAACAGCTAATGGATTAATGTCGTACCCGATAAAATGGCGCTGATGGATCAGGCTTTCGACCGCAGCGACACCAGACCCCATAAATGGATCGAAGACCCATTGCGATTTGCTCGAAAATTGGCTGAGAAGCTGGCGGACGACGCGAAAGTGAAACATCGCAGGATATGGATGGATGCCATAGACCCCACTACTGGCAGGGATGGAACGAAAATCGAACGCTGGTTCTCGCTTTCGCTTGTATTCGAGAAAAGCATCGGTTTCTGGATGTGACAAGTTAAATAAAAATTCCTGCTTCATCTCTTGCCTACCCGTTGTTGTAAATCCTTCGGAAGATCGCTGAGTTTTCGGATCCACGAAGATTGAGCGTGCTTTTGCTGCTTGAGGTTATCTGGTACAAACGCAATGAGGTTGTGACTCTGGATTTCCTGTGCCTTTTGTTCTGAAAGTTCTTGATCGATGGTAATTAAGTAGACGGTTTGGTTCGGGCCAATTTGGGGAATCTCTTGCTTCCATCGCTCACGGAGTGTGCGCTTGCACGTAAGGAAGATCGCTTTGTCAGGAGTCTCAAGGGCAGTTTGAACATCGGGAATGACTAAATCGATTCTTCGTAGCTTCTGCCGGATTTCTTTTCCTTTTGGGATTTCTGCCGGAATTCCGATGCTGTCCAGACACTTCTGCAGTAAAAGCTCAAATGTTTTGCCTCCGCGGGCTTTTCGCATATTTCCTACACGTTTTTCAAAAAGTTGCACAGCCGATGCAAAGTCGATGAACAGTGGCTGATAGTGCTCAACAAAAGCGTAGATTTGATCCTCTCCAGAAAGCTTCAGTGAGGAGATTTGGTGTTTGTTTGCTTTTGCCCACAACAAAAAAAGATGCTCAATAGCCTGCTGTTCGTACTGATGGAATAGATCCGTTGCCTGTGCATCTAAGCTGATAAGGACTGAGGAAAGGTTTTGGGAAATTTGTTTTTCCGAGAACTGGCGTTGAGCCCAGACTTTGTCTAAGATTTGCTGGAGCGAAGGGATGTTGTCGAGGGCAGAACTGACAATTTGTTTATAGGTGTGCAGCATACAGCGCTGTAAAATTATTTGTATCACGCAATCCAGAAGGGAAAACACGCGGCGGGCAACTTTATTGTTGGAATTTTGTGGAGATGGCGGGAATCGAACCCGCGTCCAGGGCAGTGAGGCAGTAGCCTCTACATGCTTAGTCGCTCTATGAAGTTTCGCGGATGCGTTCACCGAGCGACAGGTGCACATCCGCTATCGGCGGTGAAGTCTTAGGCAAGGCAGCCGCCGACCTGCCTTACCGCAGCCTGCTAAGGTCGACCCCTCGTGGAAGGTGAGCAGGCACACCCTCCAGAGAGGATGGCGCCTTTAATTAGGCAGCCATTGCGTATGTGTGTGTGTTGGCACTTCTTGATTGCCGGGCTGAATTTACGTGCGGCACCGGCACGCACGGCATGCAGCTATCTGCCGCATGCTGCCCTGTCGAATCCATTTCATCCCCAGAGGCGGGTTTTATGACGAAAGCAAGAGAATTTTATTGCTGCTGTTCGCACTGGAAGCGCCAGCATTCGCCGGCAAAAGATAGAAGGATGCATTGATGTAAATGTGTAGGGGCGACCGGCCGGTCGCCCCTACGGGTGCGGGATGGGCAACCAGCCGGATCGCCGCTACTGGGAGCGCCGACTTTAGTCGGTATCTTTTGTGGGTGGTGCATTACGCCGCACTCCGGAGGATGCGTGTTTCAGGAATTCTTGCAAATGATCATTTAGACGATCGTAAAGTCGGCATAGAATGTCGTCGGTATCCACCACTTGCAGATTGCGGATTTTCCTGATCTCGCTTTCCAGACGCAGGATCTGTGCCAATGGGCTGTTGTCTCGCTTGGACGGCACTATCCGTGCCTTGGTTAATCCCAGACTTTCGACGATCTGATCGCCAACCGATCGATAATTGTGGTCGGTTAGCGCCATTGCTCTGTCGACATCAATCACGATCTCAAAGCGGATCATTTTTCCGCTCCCTGTATTAGTTCAACATACGTTAACCGATCTCCACTCATACGTTTTTGCCGTGCACTACGTGTCGTCACCACAAAAAGTTTTTTCATTCGCAATGATAGAGAGAAAGCGGTGCTTCGCTTGCATGGACGACTCAGCAGGTCACCGCTGTGGGATGGGCAGACACGCAGGTCTGCCCCTACGGGTGCCATCAGGGGGATGATCAGGAGAAATCTGCGCATCTGCTCATTCTTCCAGCAACACCGTGGGAGCCAGTACTGAGAGGTCCAGCCGGTGCGGGCAGGTTTCCGGCATACCGGCGACAGCACATCCCCGCTTGATTACAACCTTGTATTCCTGCCCGTTGCAGCGGTGGCGCAGGGTGAATGCTGGCGTCCGTTCGTACAGCCAGCGGGGGGAACGGAATTGCTGGAGCAGCAACGGTTCAGCGTGTTCGTACGCGTCCGGCACCGGATGCGGTGTGGCTGCAAATTCCTGCCGGAGATGTTCCACCAGTGCGGCAAGGAATGCTTCGACCGGTGGAGGCGTGGGAAGATGGTCGACGACATTGGTGACCAAGCTGCGCCGGGAGGCAACGGCATGGGAAGCGGTGACTACAGCCGCCGGCTGGAGCGTTCTGCGCAGATGCTCAAGGTCTGCCTGATACAGCAGGGTGCCGTGGGAAAGCAGGCGGCGGTGCGTTGTAAATTGCGCATTGCCGGAGATTTTTTTGCCGGCTAAGAGCAGATCGCCTTTGGGTGTCTGCTGCACTGGCAATTTCCACTGGCGAAGAAAGTCGCAGAGCGGTTGCAGAAATGGTTCGTATCGGTTGTACAGTTTCTGTTCCAGCGGGAGAATGAAGCTGAAGTTGAGGTTGCCATGGTCGTGGTACACCGCGCCGCCACCAGAAATGCGGCGAAGCCACGGAATTCGGTGACGCTGGAGGTATGCCACATTCACTTCTTCCAGCGGATTCTGGTGTCGTCCGATCAGGACACTGGAGTCGTTTCGGTAGAAAATCAGCCAGGAATCATCGGTGTGGCGGAGTAAAAATTCTTCAAGTGCCAGGTTCTGAAGCGGATGAGTAAAGGGGGAAAGAATCAATTTCATTGCTGCGTTGACTGCGCTTTAGAAGTGGTCAACAGGCTCACCAGCCAGACGGCAAGGAGCGCCAGGATGAAGCTGCTGAACCGCTCTGGCAGAATCTCCTGCCACGGCGTTTCTGCCCAGATAATCGTTGCCAGCGATCCGGTAAGCAGTCCGGCGATGGCGCCCTGCCGCGTGATTTTTTTCCAGTAGATCATCAGGACAATCACGGGACCGAAGCTGGAGCCGAGGCCGGACCAGGCGTAGGAGACAATGTTGTAGACGGTTTCCGTGGAAAAGAGTGCCAGCACAAAGGCGCCAATGGCAACAACTGCCATCACCAGACGGTTGAGCTGGAGGAGTTTCCGTTGTGGCAGAGTGCGTCCCAGAAATTTCACGTACACATCTTCAGTAAGCGAAGAGGTTGCGACCAGCAACTGAGAATCTGCGGTAGACATCATTGCAGCAGTGGCACCGGAGATCAGGATACCGGCAAACCAGAGGGGCACCAGGGTCATCGCCATTTTCGGCATCAGAAATTCCTGATCTTCTAAGGTTCCAGTGCCAAGGAGGGCAGCGCCGATCAGTCCGAGGAAGAAGGCGCCGAAGAATGCAAAGAAAGCCCAGGTGAGGGCAATTTGCCGCCCCCGTCGAATTTCTTCCGGCTGTCGGATCGCCATATAGCGCACCAGCAGGTGGGGTTGTCCCAGATAGCCGAATCCCCAGCTCAATCCCTTCATCACGGCGGCAAAAGCGGCGATGCCCACTGCTCCACCGACCCAGGAAAGATGGTTGGCAGGCAGCGTTGCCAGCGAACCGCCCTGGTCCAGCAAAGCGATGTAGCCGACGATCGGAAGCACCACTAAGGCGGTGAACATAATCAGCGCCTGCACAACGTCAGTCCACACCACGGCGAAAAAGCCACCCAGCAGCGTGTAGAGAACAATTACGCCACCACCGATCAGCATTCCCGTTTGCGCATCCAGTCCAAAGGTAGTATGCAGGACTTTGCCAGCGGCAACGAATTGGGCAGCAACGTAGAACACGAAGAAGAAGACGATAATCGCAGTGGACAGAAGCCGGATGGTGTGAGATTCGTGGTGATCAGCCTGAAAGTGGGCACTGAGCAGGTCCGGAAGGGTCAAAGCGTTGTAACGTCCCGCCAGTTCCCGGAGCGGTTGAGCGATAAAAAACCACGATACAACGATTCCTGCCAGGCAGCCAATGACCGTCCAGATTTCCATCATTCCGATAGCATATGCCGTGCCCGGAAGTCCGACAATGAGCCAGGCGGACTCCGCACTGGCGCGTTCCGACAGCGAAATTGCCCACGGTCCCAGGCGGCGACCACCCAACAGAAAGTCGGCGTGAGTCTTGCTGTGCCGGGCAGAGACAAAGCCCACAACCAGAATTACAGCTAAGTACATCAACAGCCCAAGCGTTAGCGCATCCATTCTTTACCGCAAGCTTGTTCAACTTTTTTGCAGTTCCATCCACAGTTCAGCAATTTGCACTGCATTGGTTGCCGCCCCTTTGCGCAAATTGTCAGCGACAACCCAGAGTGCAAATTGGTAGCCTTCTCCATCCTCCTGCCGGATCCGCCCAACAAATACCTCATCCCGTCCTTCAACTGCTATGGGCATTGGGTACTCCCGTGGATCTTCCATCACCACAACACCGGGAGCAGAACGGAGAATTTCAAGGATTTCGTCCCGTGAGCTTTGGCGTCGGGTCGTAAAGTGCACCGCTTCGCCGTGTCCCCCTTTGATCGGCACGCGTACGCAGGTCACCCGGAGTGCAAAGGACGGATCATCCAGAATTTTTTTCGATTCGTTGCGCATTTTGGTTTCTTCCTCTGTGTATCCCGTCGCAGGGTCGATGGGGTGAAAGATAGTGTTAAACGCAATTGGTCGATCGAAAGCGGGAGGATCTGGAGGAGCGGTGCCAGACAGCTCCGCATTGAGCTGCTGCACGCCGCTATAGCCAGCGCCCGATGGTGCTTGGTAGGTACTGACAACAACTTCGCGCAGCCCGATAGAACGGTGGAGCGGTGCGATAGCAACCATCAGTTGAATCGTGGAGCAATTGGGATTGGCAATGATACGATCGGTCGGACGGAGATGATCGGGATTGACCTCCGGAACGATCAGCGGGATATTAGGCGTCATTCGCCAGGCGCTGCTGTTGTCGATCACCGTGCACCCTGCTTTGACGAACCGGGGCGCAAATTCCCGGCTGACCGATCGACCAGCGGAGAAAAGCGCCAGATCCAGCGATTCCAGCGATGCATCGGGCGTGAGCGGTTCTACTTCGATGGATTTGCCCTCAAATTCCAGCACTGTGCCAGCGCTGCGGGAGGAGGCGAACAGGCGGAGGGAACGAACGGGGAATGCACGTTCTGCCAGAACAGTCAACATTGTACGTCCCACCAGCCCCGTTGCGCCCACAACGGCAACGCAATATGTTTGCTGCCTGCTCATCAACGCAAATATACAAAATTTGCCAGCACGGGAGTTGCGGAAGGAGCACCGAACAACTGCGGCGATTGGTTATTTCCACAACTTTTCCTATTTTCGACGCCAGCGGGATGAAGATAGAAGATCGATGGCTGAAAGTCAGGACTTGTGGAAGCTGTTCGAGCAGTTGGTGCAGGAGCCTGATCCCGCTGTGCGGCGGATCAAGAGTGAAGCGTTCTGGCAACTGGTGTTGCACCAGAAGCGCAATCCCATTTGCGTCGGGAATCAGGCGCTGTTTGTCCACAGCACTACTGCGCGCACTGTGGCAGTAGTTGGCGAATGGAGCTACTGGCAGCAGCCGGTGCCGATGGAGCGGATCGAGGGAACCCAGTTGTTTTACTGCATCATCCCGTTTCCGCCACACTCCCGGTTGCAGTACAAACTGATCCGCGATGGAGAATGGATCGTTGATCCCGCCAATGCCGTTTTAGCACCCGAAGGATTCGGCGTCAACTCGGAATTTCAGATGCCGGAATATCAGCCGCCAAAGGTGTGGGAATTGCAACAGGCGGGAGCAGTGCCATCGGGACAGATCCAGCAGGAGTTCATTGACAGCCAGGACTATGGGCGGCGGGAGTTTTTCCTGTATACTCCCGCAGGCGATTGGCATACAACAACGTTACCGGTGCTGATCGTTCACGATGGGGAAGAAGCATTGCGATTGGGACAGTTTCACCAGTTGTTAGATGTGCTGATTGCCCATCGCACCATTGAGCCGTGTGTTGCCGTGTTCATTCCGCCGGGATTCCGAAATGCGGAATACACCGATCCGCAGCGGTACAGCCGCTTTTGCTTCGAAGAAGTGCTGCCTGCCGCAGAGGATCGGTGGCGCGAGCAGGGAGTGCCCATTGCACAGACACCGCCGCGGCGAATGGTGATGGGCGCTTCACTGGCAGGGCGGCTGGCGACGGTGCAACTGCTGCTCTATCCGCAGGTCCTGGAAGGATGCATTGCTCAATCGCCTTCCTACTGGTGGCGTCAGGGCGATATTTTCCGAATGCCGATTCTGCGGAATGTGCGGGGAAAGAAAGTGGTGCTGCAAACGGGAACGATTGCCGATGCGCAGCAGTTGACCCGCCGGATGTATGAGGTGCTGCTGGGATTGAGCGCTGAAGTGATTTTGCTGGAATATGCCCAGGGACATAGCTGGAGCAACTGGCGCTCGAATTTCGGGGATGCAATGATCGCCTGGCTGGGCAAGCCGCATCAGCAACAGGAACTGTTGGCGCGACAGCGACGAAAAGTGTCAGGAGAATAAAAAAGAGGAGATTGGAGGCAATGGCAGACAAACCAGCGGTTTTGTGCATCGCAGGAGCACTTTTTGGCAGGCCCTTCCTCATTCAGGCAAAGCAGTTGGGCTGGCGCGTGTATTTGATGACTGTACCAAAGCTGCTGCAGGAAGCGTGGCCCCGCGACGTGCTGGATGATATTTTTGCCGTTCCGGATTTGTTCGATCGGAAGGTCGTTCGCCGGGTCGTTTGCTACCTGGGACGGACCATTCCTTTTCAACGGATCATCGGATTGGGCGAGTTTGATATCGAAGTTGCTGCCGATCTTCGGGAATATCTCCGTATTCCGGGGATGGGGGAAACGACTGCCCGCTATTTCCGCGATAAACTGGCGATGCGGATGAAGGCAGAGGAAGACGGAATTCCGGTGCCGAAGTTTTCCCGGATTTTCTACTACCCCGATCTGGAGGAGTTTCTGGATCAAACGACACCACCGTGGTTGTTGAAAGCCCGCTTTAGCTCCACGTCGTACCAGATCCTGAAGCTGGAATCGCAGGAAGAGGTATGGCGCAAACTCAGTGAGCTGGGGGATCATCAGAACGATTACCTGATCGAGCAATTCGTGGAAAGTGACGTGTATCACGTCGATTCCCTTATCTACAACGGCGAAGTCGTATTTGCCGTAGCCTCACAGTATGGGAGTCCGCTGCTGGAACTCACCGCTTCTGGCGGCGTCTTTGTGACCCGGATGCTGGAGCGAGGGAGCGAAGAAGAGCAGCAATTGCAGGAGTTGAATCGCAAAGTCATTGAGAGCTTTGGAATGAAGCGTGGCGTGACGCACATCGAGTTTCTGCGAAGCCGGTCAGATGGGCAGTTTTATTTGCTGGAAGCCGCTGCTCGCGTTGCCGGAGCACGGATCCCCGATGTGATCTGGCACGCGACCGGTATCTGCCTGTGGCACGAATGGGCAAAGATGGAGCTGTGGGATGCGGAAGGGAAGCCGTACGAATTGCCGGAATGGACGCCGCATTACGGTGCCGGCATCTTTACCTTAGCACGGCAGGAGTGGCCCGATCTCTCTGCGTATAACGATCCGGAAGTTGCATGGGTGCAGAAGAAAAAGTACTATGCAGGGCTGGTGCTCACATCCCCCGATCCTCAGCGGCTCAATGAGCTCATTGCCGATTATGTTCCCCGGTTCCAGAAAGATTTTTCCGCTGCTGCGCAGTATAAGTTCCGTCCGGATGTCCCGGCGGGATTGTAAGATAAAGATGATGCCGTGCGGCTTGTCCCTGATAGAGTATTTCCACGCGGGGAGTAAGATGTCCGGCTGGTTGAAAGGATTGCTTTTTCTAAAACAAAGATGGATCGCTGTCGAAGTCGTGGAAACTGGCGGTATGGTTGATGGAGGATGAAGTAGGAAGTAAAAAGGAGCGCAGCAATGGTGAAGCGGTTTTCAATGCAGATGTTCGGATGGATCGTTGCTCTGGGAATGATGCCCGGATGGGGATGGGCGCAGTGGGAAAGTACGTGGGTTGCCGTACCGCTGGAAACGTTGACGGGTAGTGTGCTCTATGATGGCGCAGTCGCAGGAGATACGGTCATTCTGGTTGGCGGTGCCGGAGTGGTTCTGCGAGCGGGCGGTCCAATGCAGCAGTGGACGGTGCAGCAACTTGCGGATGCACCGACATTGCGATCGGTTGTAGTGATCCCGCCTGAAATCGCCGTTGCTGTGAGCGAGGAAGGCATAGCATATCGATCGACCGATGGTGGACAAACCTGGGAAGTGATTGGATTCCAGTTTGACGTTCCGCTCCGGAAAGTGCGGGCAGATGGAGGCAGGATCGCCGTGGCTGCTGCTCCAGGGAGTGTTTT
>JALWJX010000075.1:319-15679 GCA_026996895.1 Candidatus Kapaibacterium sp. | reverse complement strand
GACTTCCAATGTTGGGGAATTCACCGGCAGTGGGATTGGATTAGCAATTGTGAAAGAATTTATCGAGTTCCACAACGGGAAAATTCTGGTGGAATCAGAGCTGGGAAAAGGCACTATTTTCACCATTTTATTGCCGATTACAGCTCCTGAGGATCTTCTCAACGGACCAACAACTGCTGATCAACGAAGCGAATGAATCGTGCACGGGTTACCACAGACTTTCTTGCCCGACGCCTCGAACAAGTGCAGGAACGGATTGCACACGCCGCTCAGCGCAGCAGACGCAATCCTTTGAACATTACTCTTATTGCTGTCACAAAAACCCATCCTCCAGCGCTGATCCGGGATGCTTACCAGGTGGGGCTTCGACACTTTGGCGAAAACTATGTTCAGGAATGGAAGCAGAAGCAAGAGCATTTCCCACCAACAGCATTTCCAGATTTACACTGGCACTTTATTGGCCATCTCCAGCGGAACAAAGCAAAATTTCTCGTCGGCAAAGTCGCGTTGATCCATTCGGTTGACAATGTGCGATTAGCGGAAAAAATTTCTCAACTGGCAGTTGCTCGCGGAGTGACAGTGCCAATTCTCCTGCAGGTCAACACTTCGGGAGAACCATCCAAATATGGTTGTGCACCGGATCAGCTTCTGCCCTTAGCAGAAAAGATTCTTCCGCTGCCCAATCTCCACATTCGGGGACTTATGACCTTAGCTGCCTATGTCACCCCGGCTGAGCGCACTCGCTCGATGTTTGCACTCTTGCGCCAGCTTCGCGACCAACTGGAATCCGCATTCCCGGAATTTGCTCCTTTTCCGGAGTTATCGATGGGAATGAGCAATGACTTCGAGATTGCTATCGAGGAAGGCGCAACAATGATCCGTATCGGCACGGCACTTTTTGGGGAACGATCGTAAGCAAGGGCGCTGTTGTTGTTACTTTGCCGGGGCAGCACTCAAAGGCATCCGGATCGTAAAAACATTCGGTAAGTGTCGCCTGCCAGAATGTGTGTTCTTTCGTCTGACTGGTTTCAGAAAAATTTCAGAAGCCTGCCTGTCATTACCTTTATGAAGTAGCAGCCTTCAGAATGCGATTATATAGCCCTCGCCGACGCTGGACTTCTTTGTCGGCCAGGATCCAGACCGCTTCCCAGCGATCGCGATCCGCCTCCCGAAAGGTTTCATACAGCGTCTGCTCAGATAACAGGCGGTATCCGGGGTAATGTTGAAAACGGGTACGCCACTGCGGTAATGCCAAAATCAGAATTCGCCGTTCTGGAGCACCCTGCAATGCCTGATCCAATTCCTCCGGATTCTCGAAGAGCTGAACCGGGACGGTCGGAGCATAGTGACGATACTTCATCCCTGGCGCTACCGGGCGATTCACGTCGTCCGACCTCACTTCCTCTATTGGCACTCCCAGCACTGTTTCCAGCACTTCTTTTGTCACCACGCCCGGACGTACGATTCGGGGCGGCTCCGTGGTGAGCACCAGAACGGTGGATTCAATACCGACCTGTGTTGGACCAGCATCCAGTACCGCGGCAATACTGCCAGCCAGATCTTCAACAACGTGCTCTGCGCGAGTTGGGCTGGGCTTGCCAGAGCGATTAGCACTGGGCGCTACCAGCGGCTCTCCAACTTTCTCGATGAGTGCCAGCGCCACCGGATGATCGGGCATTCGTATCGCTACCGTCGGCAATCCTGCGGTCACGATTGAAGGAACATTTCCCCGATGCTCCACAACCAGGGTGAGTGGTCCGGGCCAGAAGTGGCGAGCAAGCAGTTGAAACCTATCCAGTGGCTCCCTGACCAGCGGCAGTGCCATCTGAATGGAGGCAATATGGACAATCAGCGGATTGTCCAGCGGACGCCCTTTTGCAACAAAAATCTTGCGCACTGCCTCCTCATTCCAGACAACAGCGCCCAGACCATAAACGGTTTCGGTTGGGAAAGCCACGATTTCGCCACGGCGTAGCAACTGCGCCGCTTGTTCAATAGCCTCTTCTCCTGATTTTCGTACGTCCAGAATTACTGTTTCCACGAAGACACCCCTTCGCTTTCCTGTTCCTACCGGGCAGTATCACGAATCATTCTCTGCTCTCCTGTAGCCTGCTCTCGTAGGTAGCAGTGAATCCTTATTGTTTGAGCCAATACGTTGTCCCCAGATACGCAGCGTAAAGCAGCAAAAAGAAAATCCCCTTAGAGCGGTTCAGCAGGTGGTAGGGTCCTAAGAAAAGGAGAAAGAACAGGAGCAAACTGGCAATTACACCCATCCAGACGTCAATTGCCACCGCAGAAGTAATGTGATACGGGCGAACAATTGCGGTGATACCGAGCACGTAAAACACATTGAAAATGTTCGACCCAACGACATTCCCCACAGCGATATTGGTGCGGTTCTTGGCAGTAGCAGCCAGGGAGGTTGCCAACTCAGGCAAAGAGGTCCCAACGGCAATGATCGTTACTCCGATAAAAGTTTGATCGATCTGCAGCTGGCGCGCCAGAAACAGTGCGCCATCCACTACCCATTGTCCCCCAAGTGCCAGCCCAATGATCCCTCCCACAATTGCCAGGACGGCTTTCGCCACCGGCAATTCCGGCAGTTCTGCCTCTGCCGAGCTCGTCCGGGCAGCTTCGTAGCTATAGCTGAGGAAGATCAGGAAAAAGCCCAGTAAGATCAAACCATCGGAGCGATAAATCATCTGTGTCGTTATGCCATCCAGCGTTTCACGGCTCAGCATAACCAGCAGCACACACGCTGCCAGGAGCGCAAAGGGAATTTCCCTCCACACGGTACTGCGCTGTAAACGAATTGGGGTCACGATAGCTGATGCACCCAGAATGAGCAAAATATTGGCGATGTTACTACCCAGCACATTGCCCAGTGCCATATTGGAGGAGCCTTTCAACTGCGCAATAAGCGTCACAAAAAACTCCGGGGCAGAAGTACCAAAGGCCACGATAGTCAATCCAATCACCAGCGACGACACATCGAAACGCTTCGCAATCGAACTGGCACCTTCCACCAGCCAATCGGCACCCTTGACCAGCAGTACAAAACCAACAAGAAAGAGTCCGATTTCCAGCATCGCTCCTTATCCTGCAATTCCAATCCAGTAGCTCATTTTGAGTGCTACCCCCATTGCTGGTGGTTGTGTTGCTCCTGGCTCCATACTCTGGCGCAGCGTATAGACGAAATACAGATCACTCATCGGTAGAAATCGCCATTGCAGCCGCACATTGGCTTCCAGGCGCTTTGACTGCGTTGAATATTGCACCAATCCAGAAAGCGTCAATGTTGGAGAAAAAGAAAGTTTGTTCCGCAATCGCACCAGTGCTACATCGGCAGAGCCATACGGGGCTGGCAACTGGATACGGGAATAGGAAGCATCAAGGCTGATGGTACCATAAGGGCGGAACTGATACCGAATGCCAACGGCTCCACCATACAACCGCCCCAGGTAATAGCGTTGCCATCGCCCTTCTGCTTCGACAGCAAAAGGTTGACGATAATCACTGTTATACTCTACCGTGACGCCGGCAATGCGGTATTCTCCCGGCGGTAAAGGGCGAATGCCGGTTCCCGTCACATCGAAAGAATCGGGCAGTACGGTTAAACGGTACTGATAGTTTACATCCAATGAGCTGGTATTGCGAAAATTGAGAAACCCTTTGAGCTCAATGATCCGATCCTGTGTCTGCTGCCAGTCCGGATTGACATACCAATCCAGCCCAAGGCGAATGCCCGCATCGTTGACCACTTTGCCAAAAAAATAGTACCGATATGCTGCCGATGGCTCCAAACGCCAATGGCCCCTGCGCGGGACGAATCCCACCTCCGGCGTGTAATTGCTATCCACATACTCGTGATTCCAGTGCACGACCACCGACGGTGTTTTGTACATCAACCATCCTCCCGTAGCAAAACTGGCAGGACGAACAGGAGAAAAATTCAGATGGTAGAACAACTTCCCTCGCCATCGGTTGTTGTTGGTCGCAAGGAAAAAGTCGCTGCCGAGCGTTACATTCCAATCATTGCCGATGATCCCATCAAAATCTCGCCCGAAGCGTGTCACCGCAAGGAAGCCGATATCCGACCGCTGAAACAATCGATACTGCATCGTTGCAACGGCATATGTCTGGGGTGATAGTTGTGCCTCTGGCAA
This sequence comes from Candidatus Kapaibacterium sp., assembly GCA_026996895.1. GTDB lineage: Bacteria > Bacteroidota > Ignavibacteria > Kapaibacteriales > WFXC01 > WFXC01. The sequence continues at coordinate 11,513 of JALWJX010000075.1, read as the reverse complement.
CCGATCCGTGCGCATTGCCAGTATACCCAGGCGAAGTCGGGGGAGCGGGCGTCCTGTGATTTTGACACCGCCGAGGATCGGCACCTGCTGCCCACGCCAGATACCAATACGGCGAGAGAAGAACGGGCGAATGCGGAAGAAACCGAAATACGCAAAGAGATCCTGGTTTTCCAGGAAAAACGGGCGTTTTTCCGGCAAAAAAATACTAAATCGCTCCAGATTGATCACCTGCTCATCAATTTCCACCTGAGAAAAATCAGGCAGGACGGTAAAATCCGCCTGTAGTGAAGAGAGCAGCGGCATCTTGGCATCAAATCCCAGCCCTGTTTTGTACCGCAGCGCCCCACTCCTCTGCGGTTCATACTGCACCTGGGAACTGTGATAAGGCTGGAGGAAAATTTGCAATCCCTTTCCCAGCAGGGGATGCTCAAAACGCAAAACGCCGGTATACGCTAATCCCGCCACATTCCGGTTGCGGGGAACTGGCTGCCACGCCGAATTTTCGTTGTATTTGAGATTGTTCCGAGAAAAATTCACGTACCACTCCTGTGAACCGGCAGGAAACTGAAGTGCAGAAAACGGAATTGCCATTTCCACACTCCAGCCACTGTCAGTGTGAAACACTGCTCCATACCATTCCTGATCCCAATTCGTGGAGACTCCCCAATCCCCACCGCTGCTGATGGTCCCTTCACGTTGCACCCCATACGGGCTGATGGTGAAATTATAGCCTTCCGTACGAGTGCGCGAGGGATCCAGATACACAGCAAAGGCATCGTTCTTTGGATAGGAAAAATCCCGCTGCATCGATTCGACCACATAGTTACCCGGCTGTGGATCGTAGCAAAAAGCCCCAATGTACAGATAGCGGGTGTTGTACAAAACCCGGACGGTCGTCTGATACTTCGCCGGAATGCTATCCTGCGGGTACACCTGCCAGAAGTGGTTGACTGCCCTGGCTTCCTGCCACACAGGTTCATCCAGACGACCGTCAATTTTCAGATCACCGGGAATAAAATGGGCAACCACGGTATCGGTTTGTGCAAAACTGGCAGCTACCAATACCAACCACAGCAATGTTTTCAGCATCCACCGACGCCACAATTGCATTCGCTCCGGGCAGCCTTTAATCTGCCGCTGGTATAAACTTTGTTGAATCTTCGTACGGCAAATCGAAAGCCTCAGCGACCGCTTTGTACGTAATGACTCCGTAATACATATTCAAACCTTTGCGCAACTCAGGATTTTCCCGGATCGCCTGTTCGTATCCTTTATCCGCCAGTTCGATGACATACGGCAGGGTTGCATTGGTCAGCGCAATCGTGGAGGTATAGGGCACAGCGCCCGGCATATTGGCAACGCCGTAATGGACAATCCCATCGACCACAAACACCGGATCGTGATGGGTTGTGGGACGACTGGTTTCGACACAGCCGCCCTGATCCACAGACACATCGACAATGACGGCGCCGGGTTTCATTTCCTTCAGCATTTCCCGCGTAATGAGATACGGCGCTTTGGCACCGGGAATCAAGACTGCACCGATGACCAGATCTGCCTGGCGAATGCCTTCCACAATGTTCTGATGATTGGACATCTGGGTTACGACATTCTTCGGCATAATATCATCCAGGTAACGGAGCCGATACAGGTTGATATCCAGAATCGTCACCCTGGCACCAAATCCTGCCGCAATCTTCGCTGCATGCGTTCCTACTTCTCCGCCCCCCAGTATCAGCACGTGAGCCGGCAACGTTCCTGGCACGCCACCCAGCAACACACCGCGTCCTCCCATTGGCTTCTCCAGATACTTTGCTCCCTCCTGCGGGGCCATTCGCCCCGCAATTTCGCTCATCGGGATCAACAGTGGCAGGGAACCGTCCGCTTTTTGTACTGTTTCATAGGCGATGGCAATGCATTTAGTGCGCATCACTGCCTCCGTTAGCTCCCGGGACGCGGCAAAGTGAAAGAAGGTAAACACCACCTGTCCTTCACGGATCAGATCATATTCTGGCTCGATTGGTTCTTTGACCTTCACAATCATATCCGCCTGCCCATACACTTCCGCTGCCGTTGGAACAATTTCTGCTCCAACAGCACGGTAGTCTTCATCGGAATATCCACTCCCAACGCCAGCATTGGTTTCGATCAAAACCGTATGTCCCCGCTCAACCAGTGCATGCACTCCACTGGGCACCATAGCAACACGATTCTCATCCGGCTTGATCTCTTTGGGTACGCCAACAATCATTGTTGATCCTTTCATCTTAGTGGAACGAACCGAAGCAGCTATTGCGTCCATCTCTATGGCTATCAAGGCAGCACATCTACGCTGCCGATACTACTGTGCCAATGACAGGTGCGGTCTCACCCAGCCGGTGCTGGACGGTATCAACGTGTTCCGGTGCTACCACTACAACCATTCCAATGCCTAAGTTGAAAACGCGCCGCATTTCTTCTTCAGCAACCGGTCCCAATCGCTGAATCAGTTGAAACACCGGCGGAATTTCCCATTGTCCCCAATAAATCTCAGCCGCTGTTCCGTCCGGCAGTATTCGCTGCAAATTCCCCAGAATTCCGCCACCCGTTACGTGCGCCATTCCCTTAATCCATCCTGTTGGGAGCAAAGGCGCTATCAGAGAGTAATAGCTGCGATGGACTTTCAACAGTTCTTCTGCCACCGTCGTTCCCAACTCCGGCACATACTGATCCAGCCGATAATGTTTCAGCAAAACCGCTCGCGCCAAGGAGTAACCATTGGTATGCAGTCCCGAAGAGCGCAGTCCAAGTAACACATCGCCCGGCTGAATGTGTGAACCATCGATGATGTGCTCTTTTTCTACAACACCGACAATCGTACCTGCCAGATCATAATGGCCATCGGCATAAAGCGAAGGCATCTCGGCTGTTTCACCGCCTAAGAGCGCACACTGATGTGTCCGGCACGCCTGTGCAATGCCGGTTACAACGGCAACCACAACCGACTCCTCCAGCTTGCCCGTGGCAAAGTAATCCAGAAAAAAGAGGGGATGGGCGCCACCGCTCAAAATATCATTTACACAGTGATGCACCAGATCTTGTCCAATGGTGTGGTGAATCCCGCTTTGAATGGCAACCAGTAGCTTGGTCCCCACGCCATCCGTACTGGCAACCAGCACCGGATGGCGGTAATCAGCAAAACGTGCATCAAAAAATCCACCGAATAGCCCGACATCCCGAAGGACCAGCGGCGTAAACGTCTGTTGAATGACCGCCTTAAGCTGCTGCAATGCTGCATCAGCACTATCAATATCCACGCCAGCGCTTCGATAATCCACAACTGCCCCTCTCTTCATTTGCAAAGGCACAAAGACGAACATTGGTGACAAATGATTTCGCCAGAGGTTCCTGCCGTCGAGGCACAGCGTGCAGCGTCTTCTCTGTTGGTTCAGCTACCACCAGAGCAGTGTGAGTCCGAAATGGTGGTTGAGCCGGGAAGCGGTTGTGATATAATCCTGAGAAACAGCGTAATCAATTTGCAGGAAAAAGGGAAGATCCGGAATCTTCGGCTGGAAAGAAAGTCCCAGTGCAAAGTCAGCTAACGGGAAATAGCGTAATCCGTCCAGGGTCGGTTGTACGATGGGAAAGCCCAGGCGAAACTGAAGCTCTTCAACGGGAACAATTTCTGCGCCAAACGTCACGCCAAGATGCGCCTCCTGTTGCACCCATTGCGCTTCCATTGTGAGCAGCGCATACTGGCGCGATCGCTGCTGCACGCGTTTTTTGGCTCCTGTTCCCACCCGGATGACTTTCGTCTTCATTCGAAATGGAACTTCCACCGCAACGCCGGCGTGGATCGAGTACCGGAGCGTTTCTTCCAGCCGATCTGCATTATTCCAGATCATCGTTCCCAGCACATTTCGTGCAGCAAGTCCAACAGCGAAGAACGGTGCGCGGATCAACATTCCCACATCAAATGCATAACCATCGCCGCGAATGTCGGAACCCCGCAACAAATTCAGCAGGTATTTACCGCTCACTCCCAGCGTGACGGCAGCAATCTGATAAGCAATGCCAGCTTGCGCCAGAAACTGATCATTCGTATACTCCCCCAGCACCTGTCCATTGCGCTGCCGAGCTGTAAAACGCCCACTTCGGTAATGGATCACGCCGGCACCAATGCCGAAGGAAGGTACTACCTGTTGTGTATAGGTCAACGCATTGAACATCCTGCCAAAGCTCATTGCCGTTGTCATCACACTGATCTGCGGATACCGGGCCAATTGTGCCATTCCCGAGGGATTATGCCATAAAGTAGCAGGATCATTGGCAACCGCAACGAATGCGCCTTTTAGCCCAATCGCCCGGATGCCGACTGGCAGATGCGTATATGCCTCTACCGTTGCAAATCCCGTTTGCTGCCCCTGTGCTCCTGATGGAATCAGCAACCCTATGACAATAGCAGCCAGTATGCCCGCCGTTCTTACCATTGACCGACTACGGTTGTCCACCGTTGTTGTCCCTGTTGCACGATGCAAAAATACGTACCCGGTGGCAAGAAATCAACAGGATGGGACCATCGGTCCCCTGTCACAGACCACTGCTGCACCAACTGTCCGGTCACCGTATACAGGGCAACCGACCACGGTTGAGCCGAAAAGTGAGGAAATTGTACCCGTAGCAGACCATCGGCGAGCAATACCACAGGAGCATTTGATTGGTACAGCTCTTCATCCACCGCCGTTGGAATTGCCATCAGCGCCGTCGTCTTAATAAATCCAATGGCGGGCGAACGTGCAAGTCCTCCGCCATCGAGCACAGCAATCACTGTTGAATCATTTAACTGAAACAACTTACGCACCTGTGTCCCCGCCAGTCCCTGGGTCGAATCCTGCGTCTGATTTGCCGGCATCCACGTCAATCCCCCATCGGTTGTGAGCAACACGCCTCCGAATCGAGTTCCCACCAGAATGGCTAATTGGGTGCTATCGATCCGGACTGGAAGTACAGAGAGCACCTGCCAGAACCACTGGGGATTGTAACGCGAAGGACTGATGTCTACCCACAACTGTGGCAGGATAAACAGTGAATCATAGAGGACGGGACAGAAGTAAAGATTTCGTCCCTCTCCCGTACCGATCAAGAATCCCCGCGCTTGCAGCGTATAATCAGGCGGATAGTGGTAGATCAAATCCGGCTCCTGCAGAGCGGTCACGGCATAAATTGACAATGGCAACAAAGTATTGGGTGTGACATTGTACAACACACACTGGGTGTTGGTAGTCCCAAAGCATCGGGGATCGTAGTAAAATCCGCCTTCCAGCTTACTGCCAGCGAAGACTCCCTGCGGAAGCGCTGCCAGGCTGAGCAAAAACGGCGTATGGGAGGTATCTGCCGCCTGCCAGATATTTGTCGTCACTGCCTGCTCCAATGTCGCCGTTGTTGGAATCCGTACTACCTGATACAACAACCCATTGCTGGTAGCGGCTACCAGCAAAGAATCCTGGACCACTAGCTCCTGTACCTGGTACGAACTCAACCCATTGTTCCACTCAATCCACGCATCCGGCATACAGGCAGGAATCGAGGTGGCAGAGAGCTGAGACACATAGACACCGCCCTCTTCATCCGCAACAAAAATGAGCGAATCCTTCACCGCCACACTTTGCACAGAATGTCCCGCCAGATCTCCAGAAATATCGATCCACGTTGCCGGAACAGCCGTCTCGGTAGGATTCAGAAAGATCCCTTTGGTGGTGGTTGCGATCAACATCTTCGCCCCACCACAACGAATGGTATCCAGATCGGTAATAAATGCTCCTTCCATCTGCCACGGCGTGTAGATCTCCCATTGAGCCCAGAGCGGGATTGAAAGCATCAGGATAATGCCTGCACTTAGAACTTGCCGCATTGCTATTCTCCCTCTTCCGTTGTTGCCGGCTGTTCGGTTTTCGTCAGCGATCGATACCATCGCAGCAGGGATCGAGGAACACCCAGTTTGCGAGCAGTTGTTGCTTCCTGATACGAATTCATTGTCTCATTGTCTGGAACGGCTGCCGCAATCTCCGACGGAATAGAAACCGATGGTGCTTTTGCGCGCACCCGTTCCTGTTGATCCAGTTCTTTCAGGAGTGCATCCAGATGGGTGTGATGAGCAGATGCCTTTTCTGCTTCTGGTGCTACCTTTGATGCCGCCTCAGACGCTGCGTTCGACGCTGCTTCTGATGCTGATTGGTCATCGGTATCCTCTATGGTCTCAACACCCCGAACTTCGATATCGCCCTCCTCCTTTTGCTTGTTCCGTGCTTCCGACTCTGCTGCTGGCTGCTGGCTTTTCAGGGAATCTTCCGCCGTCTCTGAGGCACCCTCCGGTTCTTCACGCTGTCCTGTTTCCGCAACCTCCATCTGCTCAACCAGTCGCAGCATCTGCTGAAATGCATCTTTTACCTGCCGCTGCCGGCGCCAGCGGAAGTAGAAAAACAGCAGCAGTCCTGCCGCAATCAGCAGGGCAATGGCTACGCCGGAAAGCAGATATAGCGACCAGGGCAGCGATGGGAGCGGTGCCGATGCCGGTGACGTTGTTTGTCTCTTTCGAGACTCCCCAGCAATCTCAAAACCCTTGCGCTTGCCTTTCATCTTCGCCGACGATGCCACCACAGGCTGTTTCTCATCCGCCTGATGTACCGATGGTTGTTCCCGGATCCAGCGGGCAACGCTATCCAACAGCGGTAACGTGAACCGCTGTGCTAACTGAGCAGCCAGGCTGAGTTGTCCCGGCTGTAGCGACAGGGTATCCAGCAAAGCAAAGAGCAACGCAGGCGCAGATTGCTGCTTGTACTGCGACCGGTACTGCTGTCGAAAAGTCTCTGCCAGATCCGGGCGCTGGTAATATAGCGACAGATCTGCCAGCGCCACCATCACATCCGGTATTGCCACGCGTGCTCGCACTGCTGCAGCGAAATTCAACAATGCTTCAGAAAATTTTCCCTGTTGCAAAGCGGCAAATCCAGCATACGCATACCCTCTGGGCTCTCCCAATTTCCCTGCCGCTTCGCAATATCGCTGCGCTTCCGACCACAGACGGGATTCCAGCGCCAGCAATCCAGAATAGTAAAACACCTGTGCCTGCGATAGGTCTTTCCAGTGAAAAATTTCAATTCCGAGGGTTCGGGAGTACGGTAACGGCGCTAAAGCATAGCCAGTCGCTTCGCGAAAGAAGATGTGGATAAAAGCAGTGTCGTGGCGATTAAGTACCAGAAATTCTTTGAATACCGGATGCCGCAGATACTGCTGGCTCGACTTCAGTTGAACGTTTGGCATCACAATGGTGAGCTGGAGCTTATCCGCCGAGAGGAAAGAGAAATACTGAGCCGGAAAATGTGAGGAAAAGCTCAAAGCCAGTCTGTGATCCTCAAGGGCATACTGAAGTTCCGCCATCAGCAGCGCCGTGGACAACAGCCATCCGATGATGAAAAACGGTCGTTTCATTTTTCTGCTCCTTCCTGCTGCCCGGTTTGCGATCTACCCATCGATACAATGGGCAACAAAATGCGAACAATGGTTCCTTTGCCCACCTCGCTACTGACCGAAATGTGTCCGTGGTGATTGAGAATAATATCACGTGCAATAGCCAGCCCAAGGCCAGTTCCTTTCCCCGGCGGCTTCGTTGTAAAGAATGGATCGAAAATTTTTGGCAAATGCTCCTCTGGAATACCAACGCCGGTATCTTGAATCAAAATTGCTACTGTCTGCTCATCCCACCGCACAACACTCACACTGAGCGTTCCTCCATCGGGCATTGCATCGCGGGCGTTCAGAATCAAATTCATAAACACCTGTTCCAGTTGTAAAGCGTTGCCCAACACCCAGCATTCTGACATTTCAAACTCCGTTATTAGCTCAATGCCATCGCGTTGCAACTGAGCTGAGAGGAAGCTAAGCACAGAGCGCAAAACCTGCACCACATTGACCGGCTCTGGAGGACTTTCCGATGGAATGCTACGGGCTAATTGCAACAAGTGTTGCGTAATGTCCCGAATCCGGTACACCTGCTGCTTGATGATCCGAATGCGGGCTTTGGGATCTCCAATGCCGTTTTCCAGTAATTGAACGTGTCCCAGCAGAATCTGCAAAGGATTGTTAATCTCGTGGGCAACCGTTGCCGCTAATTCCCCCAGAGATGCCAGCTTCGCCGATTGCAGCAGTTGCCGATTAAGTTCCTGCAACCGTCGATTCATTTTCTGAATTTCTTCAGCACTCCGGATGTTGTCAATCGCCACCGCTGCCGATTCGGCTAAAACGGTAAAAACCTTCAGATCTTCATTGTTCATTTCTGCAGGCGTCGCTTCAGTTTCTGCGATAAAAATACCCAACCTGGCGCCCCGGAGATACAGCGGTACCAGAATGTAATGCAAATGCTGGTTCTCCTGCGCGTGGATATCGGGAATGATGACAGTACGGCGATTGTTCATCACCCAATCGATAATGCCCTCCTCCGTAAAATGTTCGATCGTTTGCTGAATGGTGCTGTCCGCACTCAAAGTCACGACCGGCTTCAACGCGGAACCCTCAAATAGAAACATCGCCGACTCAAAGACCGGGAATCGCTGTGAAAGGTATCGATGGATTTGCTGAAGAATCTCCTCCGGCGAGTGGGAAAATTTAATTAACTGAATGGTATACCGCAACCCCTCTTCCGCCTGGGACAATTGATCCACCGGCAGCGAGGGCAGCGCTGGCTGTTGCGCCCGCAATCGCTCAATTTCCCGCTGGAGCAGTTGCACACTCTGCTCCAGAACTCGAATGTACTCCTCCTGCGTTAAGGTGTACTGCTGATATTGTGGGAAAATCTCCGGCGGGACTTCTCCGGATCGATCTGGCTTTTCCGGTACTGAACTGCCCGGCTGTGGTTTATCCCGTGACGGTTGTTCTGCCATCGGCTGCAGCGCTGTTCCCTGTTGAGTCCACATTTTTTTTGACAGTAGCTCGTTAAACGATTAGACCCCGCAATAGTTGTGCAACTAATATGCCAGATGGCAAAGATGAAACGCAAAACGGTGTACGTATGCCAGAGCTGCGGAGCCCGATCGCCCCGATGGGTGGGGCGGTGTCCCGCCTGTGGTGAGTGGAACAGTATGGTTGAAGAGCAGCCATCGAGTGTTGTGAAGAAAACCGAAGCTCCAGTGCCCTCGATTATCCCGCTGGATGCGGATGACGCCGAGCCACTGGAGCGAATTCTTACGAACATTGGCGAATTTGATCGTGTCGTCGGCGGTGGTATCGTCCCCGGATCCACCATCCTCATTGGTGGTGATCCCGGCATTGGAAAATCCACCTTAATGCTACAAGTATTGAGCCAGCTTGAACAATATCAGCCACTCTACGTTACGGGGGAAGAGTCGGTTCAGCAGATACGCGCCCGCGCCGCGCGTCTGGGCATCCTCCATCCATCGATCGGGCTGGTGACAACGACTTCCACCGAAGCGGTTCTGGAATTGCTGGAGCAAAGCAATACGCGGGTGATGGTTATCGATTCTATCCAGACGATGGCAACCGCAGCCTTAGAATCGGCACCGGGCAGCATTGCTCAAATTCGGGAATCGGCTGCACTCCTTACCCGAGCAGCAAAACAGCACAACGTCGCACTGCTGCTGATTGGACACATCACCAAAGAAGGGGCATTAGCTGGTCCGAAAGTATTGGAGCACATTGTTGATACGGTCCTGCAATTTGAAGGCGAACGCTTCCACACATACCGATTATTGCGCGCACTAAAGAATCGCTATGGTTCCACGAACGAACTGGGCATTTTTGAAATGACGGATCGGGGATTGCGCGAAGTTCCCAACCCTTCCGAATTCTTTCTCTCCGCGGCAACCCAGGGAGAATCCGGCTCTGTTATCACGATCGCTGTCGAGGGTAGCCGTCCTCTGGCATTGGAAGTGCAAAGTCTGGTCACACCGTCCAGCTACGCCACGCCGCAGCGCAGCTCTATGGGATTCGACATTCGCCGTCTTCATATGCTGATTGCTGTTCTGGAAAAGCGTCTGGGCTTAGCACTGGGCCGGTATGACGTTTTTGTCAATATCGCTGGCGGTATGCGAACTTCTGACCCCGGCGTTGATTTCGCCGTCGCCACGGCTATCATCAGCTCCCTGCGCGACATTCCTGTTGCGAAAGATCTGGCAGTTTTTGGAGAAATCGGACTGACCGGCGAAATTCGTCCCGTCCATTTGCTGGAACAGCGAGTTAACGAGGCAGTCCGGCTGGGAATGAAAACCGTCTACGCACCCCAACTGCCCTCAGTTCCACAGTCCCTCCCGCTCCAGTGGCGTTCTGTAGAACGCCTGGTTCCTGCCATTGTCCAGATCTTTGGAAAACACCACGCTCGCCAGGCGGCAAGTCATTCTTCATAAAATCCAGCGACAATCGTCAACACCATCCGAAAAAGGCAGGATGCGGAAAGGTGCCGGAGCGGTCGAACGGGCTCGCCTGGAGAGCGAGTGTGCCCTTAGCGGGGCACCGTGGGTTCGAATCCCACCCTTTCCGCCAATCGGAGAACGCTGTCGCTGCGGATGCAATGCTTCCCGAGCTCCTTCTGTGTCTCCTGCCCAATCTTCCAGAAGCGAAGCAATTTCGCAGGTTACTGCAAAAATTTGCCCGCTTGCGTGTATATAAGAGTAGAAAGCCGCTGGCGTGATTTGCTCCCTCACCTCTTCAAAACCACTACCTTCCTGTTAGCGCGCAAAAAATCGCCTGCTTACGTGTATATAAGAGTAGAAAGCCGTTAGCATCATTGCTCCTCAGGCTTCCGCCAGAATCCCTATTTCCCGTGAGCGACGCACAAAATTGCTCGCTTATGTGTATATAAGAGTAGAAAGCCAGTGGCTCTTTTCGCCCACCAAATACCTCCAATTTGCTCTGCCAGCACAAAAAATCGCCTGCTTACGTGTATATAAGAGTAGAAAGCCGCTGGTGTTATCTTCTCCCCAGGCTTTCCAAAATCTCTATTTCTCCGTGAGCGACGCAAAAAATTGCCCGCTTATGTGTATATAAGAGTAGAAAGCCAGTGGCTCTTTTCGCCCCCAAATTCGCAAATGCATCTCCGATCTGTTCCACCAGCGCAAAAAATCGCCCGCTTACGTGTATATAAGAGTAGAAAGCTGCTAACTATTTCTGCCGCCGTTTTCGCAAATGCATCTCCGATCTGTTCCAC
>JALWJX010000075.1:0-309 GCA_026996895.1 Candidatus Kapaibacterium sp. | reverse complement strand
GTAGAAAGCCCGGCTGCTTTTCCTGTTGCTTTCCCCCGAACTTCGGAATCGCAGCAGCTAATTTCCCTTACCAATGCAAAAATTTGCCCGCTTAGGTGTATATAAGAGTAGAAAGTCGTTGACTATTTCTGCCGCCAAATCTACCAGTGCACCTTCGCTCTGCTCTACCAGCGCAAAAAATTGCCCACTTGCGTGTATATAAGAATAGAAACCCGGCTGCTTTTCCTGTTGCTTTCCCCCGAACTTCGGAATCGCAGCAGCTAATTTCCCTTACCAATGCAAAAATTTGCTCGCTTACGTGTATATAAG
>JALWJX010000074.1 GCA_026996895.1 Candidatus Kapaibacterium sp. | reverse complement strand
GAGGAGCGAGGGGAGGTAAGGATCTGGAATGCGGGAGCGGTGTGGCAGTTGCAGATCTGGTCGGTGGAGTTTGACAGTGGAGTGATGAGTGATGCGCAGGCGTTCTGGGCGGAGAATTGGCCCCCATTTCCGGTGACACTGGATGTAGGAGATACGCTTCGGCTTGGGGTGCGGTTTCGGGCACGGACGTATCCGTCTGACAGTGTGCGGGTACGGATATGGAGTGATGCGGCGCCGGGACCGGAGGAGGCGCCACGGGTGGAAAGTGGGGTGATGGTGCGAGGGTGTGCAGAGGTGGTGGGGCTGGAAGCAGAAGGAACGACTATCGGACCGGTGTTGGGGTGTGATGGCGGGGAAGGGGCGATTGTGGTGCGGAATGCAGGAAGCGTGGCGGTGGAGGTAGCGGATGTGCGGCTGGCAGGAGGGGATGTGAGTGAGTTTGCGATCGCGGGACCGAAGGCGTTTACGCTCGGCGCCGGTGAGGAGCAACAGGTAGGGGTGCGGTTGTTGCCGGGCGAGGCGGGAACCTATCAGGTAATGGTGGCAGTGGAAAGCAGTGTGGGAGTGGAGCAGGTGGAAGTGCGAGGGAAGCGGGAGGAAGTTGGGATCGGAGTATGGGTAGAAGCAACGGATGAAGCGAAGCTGCCGGGTGAGGAGGCGATGGTGCGGGTGGTGTATGCGGATAGCAGTGGGAAAGCGAAGGTGGAGGCATTGCAGGTTGAGCTGGAATGGGACGCGAGAGTGCTGGGGTATCGGCGGCTGGAGGCGGTAGAAGGCGAGTGGGAGGTGATAGATGAAGGGATGGGGACGGTGCGGCTTGCGGGGCAGCGGTCGGGAGGATTTGGTAGTGGCGAGGTGGTGCGGCTGTGGTATGGGGTGTATGGCGGAACGGACAGGGAAGCGGTCGAGGTCAAGGTAAAGGATGTAGATGTTGGGGATCGGGCGGTGTGTGTGGAAGCGGGAATGGGAATGGACACAGTGCGCCTGAGGGAGTACTGTTTGCGGGATGTGCGGGAGATTCGGCTGGGGAAGGAGTACGGATTGGAGGCGAAGCAGGAAGGGGAGGAGGTGGTAGTGCGGTACGGGATTGGGCTCAGTGGAGTGGTGGAGGTGGTGTTATGTGACGGGTATGGGCGGAAGGAGGTGGTGATAGCAAGAGGGCAGCAGGAAGCGGGGTGGAGAGAAGTACGGCTTGGGACGGAGGGGTTGAGCAGCGGGATACATTTTGTGCGCCTGCGGAGCGGGCGGTATATGAAGGTGGTGCCGGTGTGGGTGGTGAAGTAGAGGGAGTTGGTAGCGTTGCCACCTGGTGGATAGACTGGCAACTGGAGCGTTGACTTCAAGGGTAGGAACAGCGCAGTGAAAAAACTGCCCCCTGTGGTCCGGGATCGTCGCGCTGACGGGATTTATGACCCCAAGGGGCAGGGCGTTCTACGATAGTGTTTCGTCAGAGATGCTGCTTTCTGTGGTTAGCTCCGCTGTAGACTCGGCAGTCTCGGCACTGCCGTTCCCCTGTCGGCGCCGGAAGAAAGGAAGTTGCGTTCGGCGATAGAAGAAAGAGGCTTCCTGGAGATTGATACCCCACAGTTTTGCCAGGTCTATTTCATTCATTCGGCGCCATTCACCGGGATGCAAGCCGTCCAGGGTCAATCCACCAACGCGTACCCGATGGATCGAGAGCGGCTCCAGTTGGTATCGTTTCAGGATGGGAGTCAGATCGTCGACCATTCCGCGGTAGGTTACAATGGAAAGCCAGCAGTGCCGCCTGGTTGTTCGCAGGATTGCAACGGTTGCTTCTTCATTGGCAACGTGGAGTGCTCGTACCGCTGCTTCCAGTTGTTCCAGTTCAATGCGGGATGGTTCTCGATGGACCTTGATATGGTATTCTTTGGGCAGGTAGTTCATTGGCGTCACTAAGGTATTACGGTGGACCGGGTCATTGGTCAGAATCACCAGTCCCTGAGCGAAGCGAGTCATTCGACCAACCGGGAAATACCACCGTTCGGTGCGGGGAATCCGGTCGTGCACGCTGCGTTCTCCCGGCTCCTTCGAACCTGGTTCGTGTGGTGGCTTATAGTACAGAATGTACGCCCGCTGTGGACGGTAGTGCAACGTCAGTTGATCAACCATAATGCGGTCGATGCCGGGGGTCACCAGAGTGTTCGGGTTGCGCTGCACTTTGTTGTTCACCAATACTCGCGAGTTCCGGATCAGGTCAATAGCGAAACGCCGGGATGCGAACTGGAAATATCGCAGCGCCTGAAAAAGAAATTGCGGATCATCCAGAGGAACCTTCTTTTTCTTCTTTTTCCCTTTGTCGACGGCTGGTCGGACGGTGGTGCTACTACTCCGATTCTGGTGCGTTTCGGTTGGTGTGCCTTCACTCTGCTTCTTCCGCCTTTTGCGGAACGTTCGTCCGATACCCGGACGTTGCGGCGTACTGCCGACGACAGTGATGTGTTGAAAATCCCGCTGGAGATTTGCCCCTTCACGGTTCCATCGGCTATCCTCGTCCGATGGCAGCCCGGAACCGAAAGCATCTTGATTGTACAAATCCGTGCGCTCTGACATAGGAACTCCCCCTTTGCTGTGAAACTCCTTCCTTCTTCTTCGTTCTATTTCAGAAAAACCATCGAATTGCAACGAAGCCAACCAACAGTAAAAGAACAAACAACAGGGACAATTGGTTAAAGTATCGATCTAAAAACGCCTTAACCGGCGGCCCGAACCAGTAGAGCAGGGCACCAACCAGGAAGAATCGACCGGCGCGCCCGATAGCTGAGACGAGGAGAAAAGGCAGCAGGGGCATTTGCGTAGCGCCGGCTGCGATCGTTGCAACTTTATACGGGATAGGGGAAAAAGCAGCAGCGGCTAAAAACCATACGCCGATTTCACTGGTATAAACTCGAACCACCTGATCCCACGCCGCCTGCGCCTGGTAGAACGCAATAATATGGGACCCAACTGATTGCATAAAGCCGTAGCCAATGAGGTAACCCAGAAGTCCACCCAGTACCGATCCAAGGGTACACCACCAGGCAGCGCGGAATGCCTGACGCGGTTGTGCCAGTGCAATGGCGATCAGGAGAATATCGGGTGGGAGTGGGAACACCGAAGCTTCCACGAAGGCAAAGCCAAAGAGTGCCCGCAACGCCACCGGTTTATCGGCGAATGCTTCCATCCACCCCTTTGCTGCCTGCAATCTTGCCTGCAATGCTCTCATCTACGTTGATGAATCTTCCTCACGGGGAACTTCCTGCCATACACCCATCTGATAGTACTTTTGCCGCCGCTGGTTGACCAGTGTTTCAGGGTCGTACTGTCGAAAGCGGTTCAATTCTTCGCGCAGCACCGACCGCATCGTTGCAAACATTGCTTCCGGATTCCGATGGGCGCCGCCCAGCGGTTCCGGGATGATGGCATCGATGACGCCCAATTCCAGCAAATCGGCAGCGGTCAACCGAAGTGCTTCTGCTGCCTGCTCTTTGTAGTCCCAGCTACGCCACAGAATACTGGAACAGGATTCAGGAGCAATCACAGAATACCACGCATTTTCCAGCATCAGCAAACGGTCTCCTACTCCAATTCCAATGGCGCCGCCCGAAGCACCTTCGCCGATCACAATGACGATAATTGGCACTCGAAGTTGTGCCATTAGAAAGAGATTCCGGGCGATTGCCTCTGCCTGCCCCCGCTCTTCTGCTTCAATGCCGGGATAGGCACCCGGCGTGTCCAGAAACGTGATGATCGGCTTGCGAAATTTTTCTGCTAACTGGAAGAGCCGATAGGCTTTGCGGTATCCCTCAGGGTGGGGCATACCGAAATTCCGATACAGATTGCTTTTGGTATCCTTGCCTTTTTGGTGCCCCACGACCACGACCGGCGTTCCTTCAAATCGGGCGAAGCCGCCAACGATTGCCGGGTCATCGCCGTAACATCGATCACCGTGCAGCTCGATAAAATCCTCGAAGCAGTTTTCCAGGTAATCCAGTGTGGTTGGACGAAGGGGATGCCGGGCAATCTGAACCCGTTGCCAGCGGGTGAGTCGCTGGTAAATATCCTGCTGCAATTTCTGGAGCTTTTCCTCTAATGCGGCGATCTCGCTGTGAATCCCCAGCTCATCTGCGACAGCACGCAATTCTTCCAATTTGCGTTCCAGCTCGACGATCGGTTTTTCAAAGTCCAGAATTATGTTTTTGTTTCCTTTTTCCATAGCAACCGACTCAACGCAAAATGTACCATAATTTCCATATCGAGGGCAATGCTGTATTCCCGCCCATAGAAGGCATTGAGCGCCTGAATTGCCCGTTCTGTTAAAATTTCCTGCCGTTGCAAATGCGCCAGACTGATAATGCCTTCCTTAAAAGGCACCACCTGTTGCGAGTGCGCCCGGTACGCCCCAACTAGGGACAACGTTCCTTTGAAGACTGCAAAGAGTTTTTGACGCACCTGCCGTCCTTTACCAAACAGCAAATTTACAACAGGTTGACCAATTGTCAAAAGCATAGCGGCAAGACAGATGTCCATCAGGCGTTTGAGCACGCGGTAGCGTGGCAAAAAGATGCGCCACACATCCGCCCGACGTCCGGTCACTTCCTCCAGAATGCGATCGACAGTCACTTCATCGTAATCGTGAGCGAAATAGAAATTCACCTCCTGTCGGGCTAAGATTCGCATCAGATGGATCATCTGCGAATAGGGCATTGCCACCGTAATCACCAGCTCTGTGATCTGATACCGCTGCAGGATCGTTTCTAACTGTGAGAGTGTTCCCAACAGGGGTAAGTGGTTAGCTGGCGGCGTTGAATGTTCTCCGATAAATCCGACCACCACTGCTTGCTGCCCTTCTTGCTCTACCAGCCGGCGGGCTAACTGCTGGGCTGGATCACCGGTTCCCACAATCGCAATGCGGCGACGACGCTGCGTGCCGGTCACCGATTGCCGCAGGGTGTAGATCAGGCGCACACTGCTGATGCAGAGAGCGGAAATCCCGGTTGTCATCAGCAGCACGCCGCGGCTGAAAGCGTAGTCCTTGAAAAAGTAGGTCAGGGAAGCCAGAAAGAAGAACACGATCATCACTCCTGCAAAACTCCGGTATGCCGAAGGACGTTCCAGCGGTGAGTATTCGCCCATAAAAAACAGTACGGTGACCATTACTGCAGAGAGTATCAGAAAAACCGTTGGATACGCATAAGCAGGAAACCCAAATGGATGTCCAAATCGGAGTGCTGTGCTGGCGATCAGGGCACCATTGACAATCAGTAGATCTGCCATCAAAAAGCCGATGGGTTTGCGATAGCGCCAGAGCCGGTCGATCCATTCCCGAACTCGAATGCCCCACAGGAGAACCCGGTAGAACCACTGGTGGCGGGAAAAGTGCTTCCTGGCAAAGATTTCCATTGCTTCATAAAACAGCCGGGTATGATCCAGCGGGCTGCGGCGGGCGCTCATTCCTTTGAAGTGAACAATCGTTGCAGAAGCAACATACATCACTTTCCATCCCCGCTGCTTGATGCGGTAGCAGATGTCAATGTCTTCTCCGTAGAGGAAGAACTGAGGATCAAATCCGCCAATGTCGCGCAGCGCCTCTCGCCGGAACAGCATACACGATCCGGAGAGGACGTCAACTTCGGCATCCTGGTGTTCATCCAGATAGGTCAGGTTGTAGCGGGCGAACAACCGGGAGCGAGGAAAGAGTTTTTGCAATCCCACCAGTCGGGTGAGGGCAACAAACGGTGTTGGAAAGCTCCGGCGACACGCCAGTTGCAATGTCCCATCAGGGTTCAACACCCGGCACCCGGCAACCCCTACATCGGGATGCATTTCCATATATTCGACCAGTTGCTGGATGGTGTGTTCCTCAACAATGGAGTCGGGATTGAGGCACAGCAGATATTTGCCCGTTGCCAGCGAAAATCCAATGTTGTTTGCTTTGCCAAATCCCAGATTCTTCGACAGCGCAATCCACGTAACTTCCGGGAATTTGGCACGCAGCCGCTGCCAGCCAGGATCTGGCGATGCATTGTCGATGACCAGAATTTCTGCTTCCAGGGATTGCAGCGCTTTCTGCAGGGAGCGCAAGCAGTGCTCCAGGTAGTCAGCGACGTTGTAGTGGACAATGATCACAGAGACGTCACGGGTTGCAATGGGCGCAATGACCGGTTGCTCTGCCCATTGCTGCAATTGTTGCTCTGATATCTGGTGCGTTGCCGTCACGCCTTTGCTGTGTTGTTCCACTGCCTGCTGTGCCTCCCACTACACGACTGACCCTTCCTGTTCCCTGCTATTACATTGCACCCATCATCTCGCTCGATCCTGTGATGGGATCGTCCCCTCATTGCGCCGGCTACAAAAATAGGTAAATTCCAGCAAAATTCCATAACTTTGCAGTCTGGTCGAAGTAGCAGCAAAAGCATTGATGACACCCCGGTTAAGCGTTATCATACCGACGTATCTGGAGGAGAAAACCATTGGGCGACTGCTTTCCCGGTTTTCTCCTGCATTGTGCGAGCGATACGCGCTGGAGATGATCGTGTCCGATGCCGGCAGTACGGATGCCACGCTGTCTATCGTGGAATCTTTTGCTCATTCCCTGCCGATTCGTACTATCGTACACACGGGCGCCCATCGCCAGACCATTGCGGAAGGACGCAACACTGGCGCTCAGGTTGCTCAGGGAGCCATTTTCGTGTTTTTGAACAGTGACACAACCCTGCAGGATCCTGATCGCTTTTTCCAGATCATTACGCAATGGGCGGAATCGGATCCGTCCACGGTTGCTTTAGTACCCAGGGTTTTTGTGGATCCGCAGGTAGCTCGGTGGTATGATGTGGCGATCCATCAGGTTTTGAATGCCTATATCGCTTTCCTCAATGCCGTTGGTATTGGAGCGTGCCGGGGCGAAGCACAAATTGTGCGATCGGAAGCTTTCTGGCAGGTGGGGGGATACAATCCGGCTTTGGCTGCCGGTGAAGATTTCGATCTGTATCGGCGGCTGGCGCGGGTCGGGAAAATTCGCTTCGAGCCCCGGCTGGTGGTCTATGAAGATCCACGCCGGTATCGACGATACGGATATGCTGCAACCCTGTGGCTGTGGACGATTAATACGTTGAGTATCTGGCTGCGGAAACGAGCGGTATCGCAGGAATGGAAGCCCATTCGATAGAGCCGTTGCCCGAAAACTATACCGTGGGCATTATTGGTGTCGGAAGACTGGGAGGAACGCTGGCGCTGCACTTTGCCCGGCAGCGCCGGCTGCTCTGGCTGGTCACCCATACGCCACTTCCTGCAGTACTTCAGTCGTTGCCGACTTATGCAACCGTTGCCGCTATCGAGCAGTATCCAGATTGCTGGTTTCTGACGGTGCAGGATAGCAGGATTGCAGCCTGTGTTCAGGAGATTTCTCAGCACCATCCAGAGGTAAAGGGAAAAATCTTTATCCACTGTTCGGGTGCTTTCGATCTTTCTTTGCTTGCGCCGATAGCCGAGCTCGGCAATTTCCCGGCAGTGCTCCATCCGTACCAGATGTTCCCTTTTCCCGATCCGAAGTTTTTGCAGGGAATTTCCTGGAGTATCGAAAGCCATCCATCGCTGCGTCCCGCCTTAGAGCGGCTGGTGCATGACCTGGGTGGAAACCCGGTCTTTCTGAACGAACAGCAGCGGCAGCAGAAACCCATCTATCACGCTGCGGCGGTAGCGGCTGCCAACGCAGTGATAGCCAGCATTGGGTTGGCGCAGCAGTTGCTAAGCGATTGCCAACTGCCAGCCGAGCAAATGTTGCCGCCTATTGTCCGTACGGCAGTGGATACCGCGCTGGAACAAGTAGCAGCGCAGAACCCGATTCTTGAACAGTTGACTGGACCGATTGTCCGGGGTGATCTGGAAACGCTGCAACGACATCTGGCAGCCCTTCAGGATATTCCGGCGCTCCGGGATGCTTATGCCCATCTCACCGGGTGTCTGCTCCACACAGCCCGGCATTATCGCTTAATCTCCGATCAGCAGTTTCGTCAAATGCTGTTAGTTGTACAATCGGCACTGCAATGATTCAGCGAATTGCGATCCTGTTGGTAGTATGGAGTTTATGGGGCAGTGTGCGCCCTGCAATAGCATCGGGAGATTCCACGGCGCATCGCGACACCAGCCAGCAGATGCAATACCTGGTACTGGACTCGCTGCGTTCCGAAGGAACGTTCCGTAACGGAAAACGCCACGGATACTGGCGGTGGTACTATCCGACAGGACGACTCTTCATTGACGCTTACTATGTCGACGGAAAGAAAGACGGTCGGGTGCGGGTCTTTTATCCCGACGGGACGCTCAAGCAACTGGAACATTACCGTAATGGTGTCAAGGATGGCATTCTCCGATACTATTATCCCAGCGGGCAGTTAGAGCGGGAAGAGTATTACGAAGACGGTGTTTTACAGGACACCGCAAAGTACTACTACGAAAATGGGTATCTGGATATGATCGTTCCGTACCGCAATGGCAAGATGCACGGATTGGTGCGTACCTTCTATCCCAGCGGGCGAATTCAGAGTGAAGAAGTTTTTCACAACGGTATTGCCGATAGCGTTTCCCGCTTCTATGCTCCCGATGGAACCCTGCGGCGGGAAGTCTGGTTTTCCAGCGGCACAATTCTCAAAGTGCAGAACTACCAGCCGAAAGATTCTGTGGAAACGGTTCGAGCGGGCAGGCGGCGGAAATGAGTCATACCATTCGGTGGATCCTGTTCGATCTGGGAGGCGTGCTCTACCATATTGACTCGCAGCGATGCGAGCGAGCTTTTGCACAGTTGCGTCCCGCTATTGGCTTGCAGGAACTCTATCGCCAGCAACCGGAAATTTTTCACCGTTTCGATACCGGCAAATTGTCAGCAGCAGGTTTTCGAGATGCGCTGCGTTCGGCAATGCAGATTGATGCATCCGACCGGGAAATTGATGCTGCGTGGAATCAGTTATTGATCGGGCTTTTCCCACGCCGATTGGAATTGTTACAGGAAGTGCGGAAGCAGTGGCAAATAGCGTTGCTGAGTAATACCAACCCGATCCACGCAGAAGCCATTTTTACCCAGTATCCAGATTTGCCGCATCTGTTTGAAGAAGTGATTCTTTCGTATCAGGTAGGCTTCCGCAAACCGGAACCGGCAATTTTTCAACTGGCAACGCACCTGCTGAATGCACCCCCGGAACATATTCTTTTTGTCGATGATGTGCAGGACAATATTCAGGCAGCGGCTGCGCAGGGATTCCAGACGTTGTGGCTGACAGATCCAAAGCAATTAGAAACGGAGATGTACCTTCATCTGGTAAGCAGCGAATGAGATGAAAAAAACGGATCCACGGTGGTCACTACCCATTTCGGAAACCACTTTTCTGGTCTGCGACATTGAGGCAACGGGCAGCGATGCCCGGCGGCATCGGATTTTTGAGCTGGCAATTGTGGAATTACGCCGCAACGAGGTCACGCCCCGATTCGCTCAGCTTTTCAATCCACAGCAGTACATTCCTCGACCGATCAGTGCAGTAACGGGCATCTCGAACTTTCACGTGTTAGCTGCTCCTTTGCTCGAAGATTACCTTCCGACCATTCATCGGCTGCTGTCAACGCCGAATGCAGTGTTTGTGGGACATAATGTGCAGTTCGACTGGAAATTTTTAGAAGCGGCACTACGGCGGGCTGGATACGATGTGCCGGATATTCCGCGCCTGTGTACCTATCGATTGGCGCGACGGTTGCTGACGCGCAACAAAAAGTTCAACGTTGCTGCGCTGGCAGAATATTTCCAGATTCCTGCGACGCAATTCCATCGGGCGCTGGCTGACGCCACGGCAACAGCCCATATCCTGCGGCATCTGATCGCTCTGGTACGGGAACGGTACGACATAGAGTTGCTGGGGGAGCTGCTCTCGCTCCAGTTTAAGCCATTCAAAGTGTTTCGTGTGAGCAAGACCAAAAAGGAGCGGTTGCAGCCGTTGCTGCAGCAGTTACCGGAGTTGCCGGGCGTTTACGAATTTCGCGATCGGGAAGGGGCGGTGCTGTATGTGGGTAAAGCAAAGAGTTTGCGCGATCGGGTCAATAGCTACTTTACCCAGTCCCGATTACCAAAGAAGATTGCGGAAATGCTCAGCAATGTTGCGGATATTCAGTGGCATACCACGGAGACAGAGCTGGCGGCGTTGTTACTGGAAGCCCGGAAAATTAAGGAATATCAGCCGCCGTACAACACGGTAGCAAAGCGCTATCGGCGTTATACCTATCTCAAGCTGCACACCGAGGTGGAATTTCCATATCTGGAATGTGTAGCAACCATTCAGGATGATGGTGCCCGCTATTACGGTCCCTTTCGTTCCCGACGCACGGCAGAAAATTTGAAAAGTCTGCTGGAAGCGCACTTCCCGATCCGGCGGTGTAATGGGCAGTTGGTACGCGGCGAGATACCCCGCGGTTGTCTGGATTTCCATCTCAAGCGGTGCCTGGCGCCCTGTGCCAATCTTACGGTGACCGAAGCATATCGAGCTGTGGTAAAGCAGATCCAGGATTTTCTCGGTGGCAAAACGGAACAACTGATCCAGCTTTTTCAATGTCTGCTGGAACAGCACAGCCGGGAGCGGGACTACGAAGCAGCGCAGCAAGTGCTGGAGCAGTTGCGAGAGGTCCAGCAGATTTTTGCTACGTCGCTCAAACATTCCACCGCCATTCACGACCGCAATTTGATTGTGCTTCAGCCATCGCCCAGCTATCGGCACAAGATCGAGCTTTTTCTCATCCAGTACGGTGCTCTGGCGTATCAGCGGTTGATAGGGAAGCGATTTCCGGAGAGGGAACTGTCCCGACACCTGGAGCAACTGTACACCACGCCGCACCCGTTTCCTCCACCCGATGCCAACCTGTCGATGCTGTCGGAAGAGATCCGTATCGTAACCCACTGGCTGAATGCCCTGGATGGTACAGCGGTTGTTCTACCGATCACCATTCCTGCTAAGGTTCCGGAGTTGCTGGAAGAAATTCGCCGTCACACTTATCAATTGCTGGCTGCACCGTCAACCGATTGATGCCTGTGATCCTTTGCGGTTCCGGGCAATGAGCGGTCGGACAATTCAGAAGCTCCTGAAGGTGCAATGCATCAGCAGCGGGGGAACTTGCATCCGGCAAGCATTGCAAAGTGGCGAGGCGGCTGGAGTGAACGAAACGGCTGATACTCCGCAAAGATGATGTTGTTTTAGCGTCCGGGTATTAGAAAGCCAGCCAAATCGTCACTGAAAGTTTTAAAAATGAGAGAACGTCGGACAAAAAGTGGAGGAATGGGCATAATGGGAAAACTGTGCGAGTGGGCACCCAATCCGTATGTGGGAACCAATCCCCACTGGGATGCGCTGGTGCGCGACTATCTAACGGCGGAGGATATTGAGGAGGTCATCGAACAATTGCCGGGATATCGCCCAACGCCGGTGTATCGATTGGCGGGGCTGGCACGAAAGCTGGGCATTGGCGATCTCTGGGTGAAAGATGAATCGGAGCGTTTTGGCTTGCAGGCTTTCAAAGGGTTAGGCGTTGCATACGCTGTTTACAAAGTGCTGCAACAGTATCCGGAAGGAGTGGATATTACGTTTACCACGGCTACCGATGGCAATCACGGACGGGCGCTGGCGTGGGCAGCGCGGTTGTTTGGCAAAAAAGCAGTGATTTTTGTGCCCAAAACCGTGACGCCCGATCGGATTCGGAATATCGAAAAGGAAGGGGCAACGGTTTTTGTCGTGGATGCAGTGTATGACGAAGTGGTGCAGTATGCAGCCGAGCAGGCGAAAAAGCACGGATGGGTTGTGGTGCAGGATACCGCCTGGGAAGGGTATACGGAGGTTCCGGCGTGGATTATGGCAGGCTATTTGATGATGTTTCGTGAGCTGGAAGATTCCCTCCATCTACCGGAAAAGCCAGCCGTGGATGTAGTGATATTGCAGGCGGGTGTTGGAAGCTGGGCAGCGGCGGCAGTGTGGTACTATGTGACCCGCTATGGAGAGAATCGCCCAAAATTCGTGCTGGTTGAGCCGACAGAAGCGGATTGTTTCCTGGCTTCCATTCGAGCGGGAGAAGCCACCGCCTCCAGCGGCAGTATTGACTCCATTATGGCAGGACTCAATTGCGGCGTTCCCTCGATGCTGGCGTGGCCCATCTTGAAGAACTGGGTCGATGTGTTTATGACCGTGAGCGATGAATATGCAGCGGAAGCAATGCGCCAGTATTACTTCCCGCAACCCGGCGATCCCCGGATCGTCGCTGGAGAATCCGGTGCCGCAGGGCTGGCGGCATTGCTGGTAATGAACAAAGAGCCGCACTTTGCAGAAGTTCGGGAATTCCTTGGCGCCGAAACGGCAGCGTTTCTGACGTTTAATACCGAAGGCATTACCGATCCAGCAAACTTTCGACGCATTGTTGGTGAATTGCCGGAGCTGGTATCGTCCGGTCATCTCCCGGCTGCTTCCTGAGCAGTGCCGTTGCTTCCGCCGCTGGACATTTGCTGCGCATTGCAAGCAGGGAGCAGAATGTGAGGAGCGGGGTTCTTCCGGTTTTTTGTAAATTTGCGACGGGTAAAAGGAAAGGGAAAAATGGCACAGGTGATTGATGCAGCAATTCTTGTTGCGCTGCTAACAGCGACCGTTTTTTTGATCTATTTTCTGTTCGTGCTGCGAGATGTGCGGGAATTTCTCGGCACGACAAAGCAGTTGGCGGAAAAATTACAGACAGCAACTGAGCAGTTGCAACCACGCCTCGAAGAAACCCTGACGCAGGCGCAGCAGTTCTTTCACCGCAGTGATCAGTTGATCGATCGCATTGAGCAGGATGTGCAGCGCGTTGAACAGGTGCTGCAGGAAAGTACGAAGATTCAGCAGTCGCTCCGGGAACTCAACGGGGTTTTGCAAAAAAACATTATTGCTCCAGTTCGGGAGATGGGAATTGTATTGAACGCAGCAGTGAAGGCGGTCAAGGTGTTCCTTCAGTTTTTGTTCCGTTCGAAGTCGTAAGGAGGCAGGCTGTATGCAGCCGTATATTCCTGCTGAGAAGCAACTACCAGAGCTTACCATTCGGTCCATTGTGCTGGGCGTTGCTTTGTCGGTCATTCTGGCGGCAGCCAACGCCTATCTGGGACTTTTTGCCGGGATGACCGTTTCAGCATCAATTCCAGCAGCCGTCATTTCGATGGGCATTTTTCGCCTGCTGCGTTCCAGTAGCATACTGGAGAATAACATTGTCCAGACTGCTGCTTCGGCGGGTGAAGCGCTGGCAGCCGGCGCTATTTTTACCCTGCCAGCGCTGGTGCTGATGGGCGTGTGGCAAACCTTTGATTACTGGGAGGTGCTGGCAATTGTCCTCAGCGGCGGGCTCCTGGGCGTCCTGTTCACCATCCCGCTGCGCCGAATGTTGATCGTCGAACAACAGTTGGTCTTCCCTGAAGGCATTGCGACGGCGGAGGTGCTGAAGGTGGGAGAACGGGGAGGACGTTCAATCCGATTTTTGCTGCGCGGCGCCGTTGTTGGCGCTATACTGAAGTTTGTTATCAGCGGAATGAAGCTGCTGGCGGAAGTGGTGGAATTTGCTGCTACACTGTTTGGCAAATGGTTTTTCTATTTCGGTGCGAATGTTTCACCGGCATTGCTGGCTGTTGGATTTATCGTTCGGCTGCGGATCGCGCTGCTAGTCTTCCTCGGTGGCGTCCTGAGCTGGTGGATTGTGATTCCAGTGCTGCTGCTGGATGCCCCGACGGCAGATGTGGCTGTTGCTTATCAATTGTGGAGTTCACAGATTCGGTACCTGGGCGTTGGCGCAATGCTGGTTGGCGGGGTCTGGTCGATCTGGCAGTTGCGGCGGGCGATGGCACAGGCGGTGCGTCGCGGGATTCAAACGTTTCGGCAAATGGGGCAAAAAATGGAATCCGTGGTGCGGACCGAGCTGGACACGCCCCTGTCGTGGGTGTTGCTGGGCGTTGGTGTTCTGACCATTCCGATTTTTGTGCTCTACTACTTCTACTTGCAGCAGTTGCCGCTGACCTTTGCGATGACGATTCTGCTGCTGATTGCTGGCTTCCTTTTCTCAACCGTTGCGGGCTATATGGCGGGGCTGGTGGGAAGCTCCAATAATCCCATTTCCGGCATTACGATTGCGACCGTTCTGACCACCGCCCTGCTGCTCCTGCTGCTCGGCGGCACATCCGGGGATTCTGGAGCAGCAACGGCGATTCTGGTTGGTGCTGTTGTTTGTACGGCTGCCGCTATTGGTGGCGATAATATGCAGGATCTGAAAGCAGGGTATGTTCTGGGAGCAACGCCGTGGAAGCAGCAAATTGCTCAGGTAGTGGGGGTTGGAGCAGCAGCGGTTGTTATTGCCCCGGTGCTTAACCTGCTTCTGGTTGCCTACGGCTTTGGCGAGCCGACGCCAGCGCATCCACATCCGCTGGCTGCTCCGCAGGCAGTGCTGATGAGTAGTGTGGCAACCGGCGTTTTTGGCGCGAATTTGCCCTGGAATATGATTGGCTGGGGCGTGGCGCTGGGAGTGGCGATCATCCTCTGGGATCAATGGCTGCAGCGACGGGGATCGTCGTGGCGAATACCGGTGCTGGCAGTTGCCGTCGGAACGTATTTGCCCCTGGAACTGGATATGACCATCTTCCTGGGTGGAGTGCTGGCTGCTATCGTGGAGCGTTCAGCAAAAGCGCAGCGGGGGCAGTGGTTGCAGCGGGGATTGCTCGTGGCTTCTGGCTTGATTACCGGCGAAGCGCTCATCGGCATCATCCTGGCATTGCCAATCGCAGCAACAGGTGATCCCTCCGTTTTCCAGTGGCTGCCCATTGCACTACCGCCGTGGTCTGGTGCGATTGTTCTGCTGGCAGTAGCCGGCTGGTTCTATCGATCGGTGAAAGCAGCACCGTAGAAGGTTTTGATCTGCTCTTCGGGGAAATTCTCCGTAAAGTTGCGAGTGTATACGCGCAGGGCTTCATAGACCATAATGCCGGTGGCAACGCTCACGTTGAGGGAGTGTTTGAGTCCGAACATCGGGATTTCCAGTGCATAATCCACGTGGCGCAGGATTTCATCATCAACGCCGGTAATTTCATTGCCGATGATCACAGCGAGTGGAAAGAGATCCGGTGTCAGCGAGCTGTAGAGGCGAGATTCGGAAGTGATTTCCAGTGCAGCAATGGTGTATTGCGCCTGCTGCAACTGCTCCAGCACCGTGAAGATGGAACGTTCGTACTGCCACGGAACGGTTTGCGTGGCATCCAGCGCCGTTTTTTCAATTCGGGGATGCGGTGGGTGTGGCGTGAGTCCGCACAGCAGCAATTTTTCAATGCGGGCAGCATCGGCGGTGCGGAAAATAGAGCCAACGTTATAGGCGCTCCGAATGTTGTGGAGCACGAGAACGATGGGAAAACGACCCAGGTGCTGAAGTTCTTCCACTGAATACCGCCGGCTGGCAATTTCCGAATGTTGCAGTTTCCGCATTCTTTCCCGTCCTTTGTTCTCCACCGGAAACAACGGGAGCCAGCGCAGCGGTATTTTACACCGGTTTCTCCTTGCCAGCAGCGCCGGCTGGGAATGCCAGCTTTTGCCAGCGTGTTTATACACGCTGAAGCGTGCGCTCCTACTGGGAGCGCTGACTTTAGTCGGCAAGAAATAGAAGGAGGCACTGACGTAAATGTGTAGGGGCGACCGGCCGGTCGCCCCTACGGGTGTGGGTGGTGGCGATCAGCCGGGTTACGCCGACCGGAAGCGCCAA
>JALWJX010000073.1:1203-15985 GCA_026996895.1 Candidatus Kapaibacterium sp. | reverse complement strand
ACCGTGAGAATCGAGTTGTCGGAGATTGAGGCTGCTTCCTCCGATGTACTAAAAAGCAGCGAATCAGGCGCGATCATTTCGGATTCCGGCGGTCGGATCCACGGAATGGTGCCAAAACTCAACTGGCAAAGAATGGCAGTTAAAATGGCACCGCCGAGTAGAAAGCCGAAGTCTCGAAGAAGAGAGTTTCGCATTCTCGCCCCCTGTGTTTAGAAATGACGCTCTTGCCGTAAAATTGTATAAGCTCTGTTGATTTCACGAGCTTTCTGCTGTGCATATTGTTGCTGCTCCGGGGATAAGTTCCGGAAACGATCCGGATGGAATTGTTTGATTTTTTGACGATAGGCATATTTGATTTCCCGAATAGTCGCTGATGGAGTAATGCCTAAGGTTTGATATGCCCAGCGTACCTGAGGCGGAATAGAAGAGGCATTATTCGTTTGCTGCTTCTGCTGCTGTTCCCGTTCCAGTTCTTCGATAATCCGCCGAAGCTCTTCTTCCTCTGCTTCGGTCCATTGGGTACTGTTAAAGGGCAAAGTATCTGCAATCCATACCTTTGCTAAGCGCAGTAGACGCTGCCAGATATATCCCATCGCATTCCTGCCCTTTGTTTGCGCCTTTTTGATAAACGGCTGATGCAGCAGGAGATTTCCCCGGTATAAGTCATCAGCTCCAATGGAGTATTGTTCATCGCAATACAATAAGCGGAATCGTTAAAGGACGTCCAACAGCATCCAGAATAAGCAGATAGCGTCCCGCTGCTAACAGTGGCAGCGGAATCGATACTTCGTATTTTCCATCCTGGGCGAATTGCCAGTGTTCGTTGATCAGCCGCCTGCCCGTAAGATCCAGCAGTTGCAAGCGAAGCGGATGACGGGTGAAAATTTCGAACTGGAATGTGAGTCGGGTCTCCTGATAAACGGGATTTGGCGTCATTGCCAGCAACTGGAAACCCCGGTTGCGAGTGGAATCAAAAGCGATGCGTGGCGATGCTGGTACACTCAAAAAGGTGGAAGAACTTGCTTCCGATAGCTCAGAACCTTCCACCGAAGGAGTACCGGGAAACAGCACCGTTGGTTGCGATTGTGCCCGCAGCAAAAATGGCAGGCACACCCAGGCAAAAGTGAGTATCCAGAAATTCCATTGCCGCATTTGCTGCTCCACTTTGTTTTTCCAAAGCCCATTGTTCCGTTTACAGGCACAATGACGATCTGGAATATAGCGCTGGTGTTCAGCACCATAAGGTATTAGGGACAGAACAGGTAGTTTCTGGACATAACATTGCCCATCACATTACACGCTCTTTTCTGCCACATACGGCAAAATGTCGTGTCTGGTTACAACAGCGATTGGGCGGTGGTATTCGGTGACGACCAGTGAAGGTTGATCCCGCAACATTGCAAATGCCTGTGTTAAAGGAGTATGTACATCTAAGGTTGGCATTGGTTCTTCCATCACTTCGCTTACGGGCTTGTCTAAATATTGACGGTCCTCAATGACCAGCGCAATAAGGCGATTATCCCGGAGTTTGCCGATCACCTGATCGTTGGCTAACACCGGCATTTCGGAAATGTCGTATCGGGTCATTGTTTCTAAGGCAGTCTGTACTCTCTGGTCTGGAGTGACTGCAATCAGCAGTGGTAGCTGCTGCTGTTCTTTGTCATCCAGCAGAATCCGCAATGTGAGACGCTCAGGGTCGACAATGTGGTGTGCTTTCAGCCATTCGTCTGAGTGTACTTTTGTGAGGTATCGTTCACCAGTATCGGCAATGATAGTCACCACAACGGCATCTTTGGGCAGAGTACGTGCAACCTGCAACGCGGCGACGACGTTCATCCCGGAGGATCCACCGGTGAAAATTCCTTCCTGTCGGGCTAAACGGCGCGCCATCAAAAAAGCATCGCGATCCGGGATTTGCAGGATGTCGTCAACCAGCGAAAGATCCAGTACCTGCGGAATACATTCCTGTCCTACGCCTTCGACCAGATAGGGTAAGGCTTCTGGCAGGCGTCCCGTTTCTTTGAATTGTTTAATCACTGATCCTACGGGTTCAACGCCAATGATTTGAATATCGGGATTTTGCTCTTTGAGAAATCGAGCAGTGCCGGTCAGCGTTCCGCCTGTGCCGATGCCAGCGACGAAATGGGTAATTTTTCCGTCCGTATCCTCCCAGATTTCAGGACCAGTCGTTCGGTAGTGTGCTTCGGGATTGGCTGGATTGTCGTACTGGTTGAGAATAACGGCATTCGGAATTTCTTTTGCTAAGCGTTTCGCCACATTGACGTAATACTCTGGCGAGCTGGGCTTGGCAGCCGAGGAGGTGAGTACGATGTCAGCGCCCAGCGCCTGTAAATAGCGACGTCGCTCGATGGAGGCTTTTTCCGTCATCACAAAAATGCAACGGTAGCCTTTGAGGATCGCGGCTAAAGCTAACCCGATTCCCGTATTCCCACTGGTTGGCTCTACGATGACGCTACCCGGTTTCAGAATGTCAGCTTTTTCCGCTGCTTCGATCATTTGCAAGCCGATTCGGTCTTTGACGGAACCACCAGGGTTGCGGCTTTCTAATTTTGCCAGCACGGTAGCGTCAATGCCGTTGCTGACACGGTTCAATCGGATTAGTGGTGTTTTGCCAATCAGTTCTAAGATCGAGTTATAAATGCGCATCGCATCCCCGCTACCTTTTTCCACTTTATGTGTCGCAGTTTTTGTAAATTGCGCTTTTCATAAACAGAAAAGTAAGACGAAGACGGTAGAACCAAAGGAATGTTTCCAGTACAGGACACAATACCACGGCGGAGAACCCCATTTGTAACGTGGTCACTTATTGTGCTCAATTCGATAGTTTTTTTGTACGAAATTTCCTTATCGCCGCAGCAACTGGAACTGTTTATCCGAGCTTTCGGTGTGGTTCCGTGGCGTTTTACTTCCGGTCTCTGGTTGGAGCATCCGGAGATTTTGTTGACACTGATTACCAATATGTTTTTGCACGGGGGATGGGCGCACATTATTGGAAATATGTGGTATCTGTGGATTTTTGGAGATAATGTAGAAGATCGGTTTGGTGCCGGGCGATATCTCCTGTTTTATATCGCAACAGGGATAGCGGCTTCAGTGCTCCACATAGTTTTTAACCCGACATCGACGATCCCGGCAGTGGGAGCTTCTGGAGCAATTTCCGGTGTGCTGGGTGCATACTTTGTGTTGTTCCCGCATGCCCGTATCATCGCTGTCGTGCCAATCTTCTTCTGGCCCTTCTTCTTCGAGCTTCCTGCCTATTTTTATCTGGGCATATGGTTTATTGGACAGTTTTTCTCAGGAACGTTCTCCTTGTTGCTACCCAGTACTGGTGGGGGGGTTGCCTGGTGGGCACATATTGGAGGATTCGTTGCTGGAATGGCTATTGCCCGGATGGCAAAAAAGAGATTACTCTATCGACCGTTGTATCCGGATGAATATGTGCCAATTCGTAATTTGTATCGAGTATAAAAGAAGTATCACAAAGGGACGGTTTCAAACAACAATGGGGATTTTAGACCTTTTCTGGTTGTTTTTAATTATTGCTTCACTCCAACCAGTGTTCCAGCAGCGACTGCTGGAGTCAATGCGGCAGCGAATGATTGCCCGGATTGAGCGGAAGCGGAATTCGCGGGTAATTCTCCTTGTCCATCGTCAGGAAACAATGAATTTGCTGGGATTTCCGGTGTTTCGATTCATTGACATTAATGATTCTGAAGAGGTACTCCGTGCCATCCAGTTGACCGGTACGGATATGCCAATCGATCTGATCCTCCACACGCCGGGCGGACTGGTGCTGGCGGCCTCCCAGATTGCTCGCGCGTTAAAACGCCATCCGGGGAAAGTGACGGTATTCGTGCCGCATTATGCAATGTCGGGAGGAACATTGATTGCTTTAGCAGCAGATGAGATTGTGATGACGCCGAACGCCGTTTTAGGTCCATTAGATCCACAGTTGGGACAGTATCCGGCGCCTTCTTTACTGAAAGTAGTAGAAGAAAAGCCCATCGCAGAAGTTGATGATCAAACGCTGATCCTGGCTGATATGGGGGGTAAAGCGCTGCGGCAAATTCAGTCGCTCATTGTGGAATTGTTAGAGTCAAAAATGTCAAAGGACAAAGCTCAGGAAGTTGCGACAATGCTAACAGATGGTCGGTGGACACACGACTATCCCATTACGCCGGAGGCAGCGCAACAGATAGGGCTCAATGTTTCCACTGAGATGCCTGAAGAAGTTCTGCATTTAATGGCGCTCTATCCTCAGCCGATGCGACGACAGCCGACGGTGGAATACTTGCCAGAACCTAAGGGACGTATTCCGGGTAAACGATCAGAATTTCCGTCTGGCCGTGGATAAGGTTGCTGGGAATACAGAGAATGGGAGTATCAATTCGAGCGTTGCGGATACCGAACGATGTGATAAAGTTTATCAAGGCACAATGGCAGTTCTACGCAAATGATCCGTTCTGGGTTCCCCCTTTGCTGATAGAGCAGAAAAAATTACTCGATACCAAACGCAACCCATTTTATGAACACGCTGAGATCCAGTTGTATTTTGCAGAACGCGATGGTCAGGTGGTTGGGCGGATTGCTGCTATTACCAACGAATTGCACAACCAGATTCACAATGACAACGTTGGATTTTTTGGGTTCTTTGAGTCTATTGATGACCCAGAGGTTGCTCAGGCATTGGTAGATGCAGCAA
This sequence comes from Candidatus Kapaibacterium sp., assembly GCA_026996895.1. Classification (GTDB taxonomy): domain Bacteria; phylum Bacteroidota; class Ignavibacteria; order Kapaibacteriales; family WFXC01; genus WFXC01. The sequence goes on along the minus strand of JALWJX010000073.1, from coordinate 11,262 downwards.
AAAACTGGCTCAGCCAAAAAGGAAAAGATCGGATTCGGGGACCGGTGAATCCTTCAATGAATGATACGTGTGGAGTGCTGGTAGAAGATTTTTCTTCTCCGCCTGTTGTATTGATGCCGTACAATCCACCGTATTACGGGAAACTGTTGGAATCGGCAGGATTAGCAAAAGTGATGGATTTGTACGCATATCTGCTGGAAAAAGACCGTGTGTTCAATGACCGGCTGGAACGGTATCAGCAGATTATTCGCCAGCGGTATCAGGTTACTGTTCGCCCAATGAATTTCCGGAATAAAAAGCAATTCTGGCAGGATGTAGCATTGATCGAGCACATTTACAATCGTGCGTGGGAGCCGAATTGGGGGTTCGTCAAACTGACCGAGGCAGAGTTCCACGCCTTAGCCAGAGATCTGAAACAGATTGCCGATCCCGACCTGGTGCTCATTGCTGAATCCAAAGGCAAATTGTGTGGATGTGTTATTGCGTTGCCGAACATCAATGAAGCATTGATCTACAACCGTTCCGGGCATTTATTGCCCGGTATCTGGTATTTGCTGACCAAAAAGAAGCGCATTACGATGGTGCGTATCCTGATCTTAGGATTGCTGCCAGAGTTTCAGGGTAAGGGAATCGATGCGGTGTTGTATTATGAAATTGCGCGCAGAGGCGTGAAGAAAGGATATACAAAAGCCGAGGCTTCGTGGGTGCTGGAAAATAATGCACCGATGAATTTAGCGCTTGAGAAGACGTTGCAGGCGCGGCGATATAAAACCTACCGGATATACGAAGCGGCGGTGTAAGGGACAACGCAGGCGGGAACTTTGCTGGGAAATGCCACTATGAGGGACCTACTACTCTTCAGTGTGGGGTTGCAGGTAGAATAACTCTCCGGAATGTCTGGAGTCACTCAGGAGCTTGTTTTGCTATCCTCATTTTTTTCGTCGCCCAAATCCCGGTGCTTCCGCTGCAGTATTCCCAGAAGGTGGTTGCAGCAAAGGCAGCATACAGAACATTGTTTGTTCGTGATTTTGTTACGTTCTGCTGCCAACGGAGTTTGTAAAATTGCAAGTTCCTGCTCTTAGGATGTCTAACAAATGAAAGTCCTGTGAATGGATCGGCGAGATTTTTTACGGCTCTCAACAGCAGCAATGATAGGTGCTGCGCTCCAGAAACCTTTCCAGAGCTTTGGACGTATCCCGCTGGCGAAGCAGACGCTTCGGTTTCCACCGGTATTGAATTCTTCAACGTTGCGGGCGTATGAAACGCAGGTCGAGGTGTGGGACAATTACCAGACCCGTGCCTTTACACTGAATGGCGTATATCCTTCGCCAACCATTGTTGCCCGAACAGGTGATCGGATTCAGGTACAGTTACAGAACGATTTGCCGCAGGATCATATCATTCACTGGCACGGACTGATTGTGCCCTGGACGATGGATGGGCATCCAATGCACCAGATTCAGCGAGGACAGACATACGACTATGACTTTCGTGTCGTCCAGCGAGCAGGGACATATTTCTACCATTCCCATACCCTCCACCTGACCGCTGAACAAACCTATCGTGGGATTGGCGGGTTTTTCATTGTCCACGATGATGAAGAAGAGAACTTAGGGTTGCCGCACGGCGATTTCGACATTCCGCTGGCTCTCCAGGATCGGCGTCCCAATAGTGATCGACAGGCTTTTTCCTATAATCCAACGATGCGCGACATTATGACGGGTTATATGGGCGATGCGGTGTTAGTTAATGGGACGCCCAATGCAACGTTTAATGTGAACCGTACCTGGTACCGTTTCCGGCTTCTGAATGCCTCGAATGCTCGAATCTATCTGATCGCATTTGAGCCAGCTATTTCCTTCCACCTGATTGCAACCGATGGGGGATTATTAGAGCAGCCGATCGAAGTTTCTGAGCTCTTTTTAGCACCCGGTGAGCGAGCAGAAATTATGGTTAATTTTACCCAGCGTCCATTGAATTCTACGGTGCGAATGGTTACCAAAGCCTTCGATATTGGCGAACCACCGATGAGTGATCAGGGGCGGTATATGGAAGTACTGGAGTTGAATATCACCGGGACGCAGCAGAGCAATGGATCGTTACCCAGTACGCTCAGCACAATTGATCGATATGATCCCCAGAAAGCGCGACGGACACGGACTTTTAACCTGACGATGTTTATGATGCAGCCCCGGATCAACGGGATTCAGTATAACCTGACGAGGATTGATGAGCGGATTCCGCTGAATGAACTGGAAATCTGGGAGTTTGTCAACAACTCGAATATGAGCCATCCGATGCATGTTCACAATGTGATGTTTCAAGTATTTCAGCGCATTCGGAACGGACAGCAGCAGCCGCTGTTTCCCACTGATCACGGCTGGAAAGATACCGTGTTAGTGCGCCCGCGGGAAACGGTGAGAGTGCTGGTGAAATTTGAGCCGCGATACACCGGAATCTATTTATTCCACTGCCACAATCTGGAACACGAAGATGCGGATATGATGCTGAACATTGAGTTGTACGGCAAAGTAACGGGCGTTTCCAGTCGAAGTCCCAAAGCGCTGGAGGCTCAGTATGATCCTCTGACCGAGCAGATTGTCATTGCCGCTCCCGCTGCTCCTACACAGCGCCCGGTTAACGTTGTCGACATTCGTGGACAGTCAGTGTTTCGCGGAATGATCTATCCTCACCAGACGCAAATGCGTATTGATGCCCGATCTTTTGCCAGTGGACTCTACTGGATTCAGGTCGGAACGTGGCAATATCAGGTGCGAATCTGGCGTTAGATGAAGACCGGTGTAATTGAAGTGTGCGCCGAAAAGGGGCACGGCGTTCAGTGCCCCTTGTTCGTTTAAGGTTGATTGGTTTATTTCTCTAGCTGGAGTTTGTGTTTCTGCCGTTTCTGAATTTGAGATTCTAATTGCTGGAACTGCTCAGAAACGGCTGTCTTCTGCTTCACTTTTTCTTCCAGTTGATCGATGGTTTGCAGCAGTGATTGATAAGCTGTACTGGAAGACAGGTATCCCAGCGCTTTTGCCAGATGAATTTTTTTGCGTGCCTCCTGAAGCAGTTGAATCGCTGATTGCGGGTCATCCCGAAAGTATTGTTCAGCATCCTGTACCATCAAGGCTGCTTCCAGCAGTGGCCTGGCAATAATAATGGTTCGGGTTTCAAGTGCATTGAGTGCTGCATCTATCGCTGCTGCGGCAGCAGTAAAGTTTTGCTTGCGTAAGAATGTTAAGGCTAATTTTATGGCTTTTTGAAAGGGATCCAGAGGAAGATAGTGAGTGTGTACTTCAATCTCATTGCGAAGTGAATTTAGAAGCTGGCGAGCTGCAACCAGATCGTTGTTTTCAACTGCTTTTTTAGCCTCTGCTAGGATTTTCTTGGCAAGAAGAGTGTCTTCGACTCCCTCGATTTCGATAAGTTGAACTTCGATGGGAAAATCTTCGGGAACCGTAGTATAGCTTCGTCGAAGTGAGTCGATTTTGCGATGAATAAGTTCTAAAAGCTCTGTTGCTGGCTGGTAAAGCTGTTTGCTCAATAGCAGGGCAGCTTGTTGAGTTAGATGATAAAGAGTACGAGCTTTCTGAACGATCTTTGCCGTTTCTTGCACTTGAAGTGCTTGTGTTGACCGCTTTCTGGCTTCCTGGATCAGTTGCTGGGCTGAACGTGTGGTGTCAGGTTGCTGTCCCCAGCCCCACAGGGGAAAGCTGAGTAGAAAGATAACGTGCCAGAACCCTTGCGATGATTTGTTGAAAAGCCGCAATGACTGCTTTGTTAATATGCGTTTGAGCATGATTTGAAACTCCTTTGTTTGTTGAACAAACTGTTTTTATTGATCTGGTGTTGTTTCTGTTCTGTCTCGTAGTTCACACCATCCTACTGGTTGCCTCTGCTTTGGCAGATATAGCAGTGTTCGTGGCTGAAGGGGAAGCTTCCAATTGTTCAGGATTTTCTCGCGAATCGGCTTGAAACGCCACAGAAACAAAAAAGCATCCCGATGCCGGGCTGTTGTCCACAGCCCTAAGCGAATAGGGAATTGCCATTTTTTGAGATCGGTTAAAAATTGGGAATAAAATTGAGCAATGGCAGGTATTGTTTGCAGAACGTTCCACTCATAGTGTGCCAATGCTTCACTGTAAGAATGTGTTGCTGCCTGTATCGTGTGAGATGGTATGGGAAGATCAAGCTTAAGGGGAATGATATCCTGATATGTTTCCATCCGAATTTCATCCAGTAGCCAGCCTCGTCGGACATCAAAGATCGCCACTCGTGAACGCCGGATTTTATGAGGCTGGAGAAGAATACGAGTTCGGGGATCGATGAAAGGCTGATTGCCAGCGAAGAGCTGTTGGTCGAGATCTTGCTGGATCGTTCGTACCGTTTGAAGCAGCAAGGGGAGAGAAGGCGATGGTTGCCGTTGTTCCACTTGCTGTAAATGTTGAAGAACCCATTTCTGGAGTTTTGAGTCATTTTTGATATAGTAAAATCGTACTGCCGCTTTGAGAGCAGTGTCAACCAACCGCGATGGCAGGTAAGGGATATTCTGATCTGTTCTGGGGAAGCCGGATTTACGAACGATAAAAGGAGTCCAACACCATAGCTGGTAAAGGTGGGACATTATTTGAAAGCTCCTAACAGTTTGTCAGCTTTCTCCGCAATGCTTAGATCAAACAATGCAATCGTGGGAAGAAGCCACGAGACGTGGAATCGCGCATCTCCATCTTTATTTTCGCCCCAATAAGCGAGAGCAACACGTCCGAAACGGGCTTCTTTCTCTACATCGCGCGCTCCACGAAGAAAGCGCCGGGCAACGTTTGGGAGTTGCTGAAAAGGCACTGGCCGTCCTTCCTGTCCTCGCTGTTTGATGAGTCCAGCAGCCGTTCCCACACTCCGTAAAGCTTCGATCAGGTGAAAAAGGCGATGCTTTTTCAAAAAGGTGATAAGGACTGATGCAGCAGGGACCCGCAGGATTTCAAGGTTGTGTTCTCCTTCGCGTAATTCTCCAACCAGATAGGCACGCCCTTCTGACATTTCGATGTGAGCGAAGATTTTTTTGTTCTTTGGTAATTCCTCAATTACCTCTTCCACTTCGTATTCGATACCTTCGCTATGATAGGTATCTCCTGCTTCGTATTTGTGCAATTCGCCGGTGAAAAAAGTTGTGCGCCCGGATTTTTTTCCGAACAGTAGGTCGAAGCCCCATCGGCGTAAAGATTTGAGTTTGAACTCCCGTTCTCGTTCAGGTTGCCCTAAGGTTTCAAAGACTAGGGTGTTCACGGTTTGCTCGATGCGACGTTGTAGATCCATTGCACTGTTCTCCTCTGTTTTACTTGTTGCTGTTTATCTCCTTAGACTCCCTAAAGGGTCAGAAAGTAACAGTGATAGAAGACGGTGTAGGGTTTGTACTGTTTCGTAACCATTACAAGTCTGGCAGTAGCTTCATAATCTCTTGAATGGTTATTCGTAAACAGCGTTTTTGCTTCTGGAGTATATGGCAACAAAGCCGGTTCCGGGCAAGAAAGCAAAATCAAAAGGGTCCGGAGTGGAAAGAGAACAGTAAAAATGTGCAATAAAGGTAAGAAAGCACGATGGTTATTCGCAAAGAACACGCGGTGCATTTGGAAAAGCTGCTGAAGGATCAGGAACAGCAACGTCCATTTACGACAATAACAGAGGCTGATTTACAGGTGTATCAGGAACTGGAAAGCTCGGGATTGGTGCGTCAACGAAATCCCCTGGAGTTTGTGCTTACGACAGCCGGCGTTGAAGTAGCGACGGTACTGCGTGAGTTGTATGAACGCGGACCATCGGTGTATTCAGAGGATCTGGAGACAGCAGATGTTCGCATCGAAGAAGCGTACGGGTTAGCAGATCCGGAACAATGGGAAGATGATTGGCGATGGGTAGGCAGTGAGATCATTGCTTTGCTGGATGCGGCGGCACAAGCTGGTCAAATCGGTCCTTTGGGGGTGCAGCCATTATTGCAGCGGGGGCTAGGAGCGTATGTATGGGATCGCAAGCGAAAGCGACATTATTATAAGCTGACGGCAGCAGGAGAACTGTTACTCCAGATTTACTATCGTACGGAACCGCCGTTAAATGTTGATGCCCGATTGGCCGACTTTATCCGCTCCCATCCAATAGGACCTGCTGATGCCGCTCATTTAAGTGTTGGATCGCATGAGGAACACCTATTGGAAGGTATGCGATTGGTTGCTTATAGCGTTCCTGATTCCAGTGTGTATGCGTTCACAGGGCTGGGTCAAGCGGTGAAGCAAGCGCTGAGTTTAGGAGGTTTTGGATCGGGAACAGTGCTGTCCGTCGATATTATGACCACCTTAGCACAGTACGTTGATGGGAAGGAAATTGACGATGCCGCATTGGCAACCTTGCAGGAGTTAGGATATGTGGGAGCACAGGGAGAAGTTTTACCAGCAGGTGAATGGGCGCTGGAAGCATATCGGTTGTGGCATAGTGGATCGCGCACTGCGGTGTGGAGCTTTGCGATTGAACAGCCTGAGATTGAATTGTTGAAAGTTATCCAGATGCTCTGGGAGAAAGCCGTACAGAATCCGGAGGAAGTACCGACCTTCGGTCGAATTCGAGCTGAGATGATCGATCGGAAAGTCAGGGAGTACAAAGAGTTACTGGCTCGCTATGGGCGGAAGATTAAGGAAATGCCGAAAAAGTACCAGAAAATTGCTGAGCAGTTTCAGCAGGCAAAGGATTTAGCCAGATGGTATGACAGCAATTTTATGTTGCGAGCAGAACTCCATAGTCTGGAGTCATTTCAGCTTCTCCAGAGCCAGACCAATGAGGCTGGCAAGGAAGTTTTTGCAATTACTGCTTTCGGGGAAAAGGTTCTGGAAGATCAGCATCGCCGCGAGCGTAGCATTTCCTCTATGGCAGTGAAAGCGGTTACGATGACCCGAAAGCGATTCTCTGCACCTGGATATGAGTGGTGGCAACAGGCCCGAGATGAAGGATTGATCGGGACGGCGGAACCGACAGTTTCTGGTTATTTCTATGCCTGGTTGGCAGAACGCATTGAGCGGTTACCATTCCTGACAAAGTTTGGTTTGCAGGTTTTTCAATCGATTCCTGCTCAGGGCGTGACACTGGAAGAAATCTATCAGCAATTCTCTTCATATCCCCGGGAACAGGTCCAGTGGGTATTGGAAAAGCTGGAAGCGCGGCGTCTGATTGAAATTTTGCCCGATGGAAATGTGGTTGAAACGGAAGCAGGACAGTTGCTGGATCAAGCCCTCTCAGGCGTACCCACTGGCGTTGGAGAGCCAGTTACGCCATTGATCATTCGTTTGTTGAGAGCACTCCGGCAAGTCGGTACGCTGTATGTGAAGGAACAGAAGGTGCGGGTGTTGCCTCGTAATATCAAAGAGGCAATGCGTATCAGTGGACTGGCTCCTGAGCAATTCGAAAAAGTATTAGCAGTTGCTCGGGCAGCAGGCTACGTTGGACAAAATACGGTCAATGAATCCGGATTGCTATTGCTTCAGGCTGTTGAAGCAATGAATCCAGTTCCAGAGGAGCAATTGACTGGATACGTAGATTTCTACGAGCAGCTATCCTGATCTGGAGAATAAATCAACAGGCTTTTGTTGCTGACCAGTACATCGTCGAACTATTGACCTGAACGCGCTTCCAGTAATTCTTTTAACCGCTGGCGGAGCGCCAGCAGATGGGCGCGGGTAGCATCGTCTCGAACCCGACGGATACGGAGCCTCTGGAGCTGCTGGTAGAGTTCCTGGAGCACCAGGTGCGCATAGGCGGGAATGTCAGAATTGGAGAGATCCGCAGAACTCGTAGCGGCGTGGAATCGACGGGTTGACGGTGACGGTGTAGCGGGCGGATTCCAGAACGTCTGGAGTTTCTCCACAAAGTGGCGCTGAAGCTGACGCCGGAATGGATCAATCTGGATGGGAGAGCGGCGTAGCTCGGCAAAGAGGGAATCGCGAAGGTCATAAAAGAAATCGAGGACGGAATATGCCGTTTGGGGCGATCGGATTTCGTACTCTGCCATTCGGAGCAGCCGCTGCGGCTGCAACAAATTGTCCAATAGCCGCTGCTGGTATTGCATTACGCGTTCCGTTGCGCCCGCTGCAGAGATGTACGCCAGAAGAGTATCGGGGAGCAGGAAGTCCACATTGCGGAAAGCGGTCTGCGCTAAGAATGCGACCGCTTCTTGTTGCCGCCATCGGGGCAGGGGATGGTAGACGCTGCCCTGTTGTCCATAAGCACGTCGGGTGATCTCTACACCGCCCACCAGATTGGTAACGTGTCCCATTTCACGGTACCATTGCCGAAGCACCTGATGATACAGTTCCCGCAACGCTGCATAGGACTGTCCAGTATCTGCGGGCGCCTGGTAAAGATAGGCAAAGATCCGTTTCAGGTTTTGCAGCCCGTACCGGGTAGCTTTAACAGGATCATCGCCTAAGTCTTCCATTTGCGCCGTGGGGTCGACAACGGGCCACTGGCTGGGACCAAATCGCAGCATTGCATTGGTGTCCTGTGCCTGAAGCCATCGATTCAGAATGGGTTTTTCCTCTTCCGGCGTGCTTGCATCGAGAATTGGACGGTAGCCCCAGCGGATGGCGAAAATGTCGTACGGACCGATTTTGGATAAAAAGTAGACAGAATCCCCCGGCTGCGCAACGTAGTTCGCACGGGCATAATCCATAATGGAAGCGGAAATTCCATACTTGTGCGTGAAAGTCGGCGAGCGCAGAGAGTCCACGGGGTAAGAGCTGGAGGCTTTCATATTGTGCTGGAGTCCCAGGCTATGCCCAACTTCGTGGGCGGCAACGTAGGCGATCAATTCACCCATCAGGCTGTCGGGTAGCGGTAATTTGTGACTTCGAGGATCGGCAACTGCCTGCACGAAATACCAGTTTCGCAGGAGCCGGAGGATGTTGTGAAACCATCCGATGTCAGCTTCCAGAATTTCGCCCGTTCGAGGATCGTGCACATTGGGTCCGTAGGCATTCTGAATTCGAGAAGGGTAGTAGCGGATGACCGAATACCGGACGTCTTCCGGATCCCACTCCGGGTCTTCGGTAGAGTCTGGAGGATCCAGACACTGGATGGCGTTTTTAAACCCCGCTGCTTCAAAAGCGACATTCCACATTTCCACGCCCTTCTTGATATATGGCCGCCACTTCTTCGGCGTTGCCGGGTCGATGTAGAAGGTGATCGGTTTCACCGGTTCAACGAGCTCCCCGCGTCGGAATGCCGCCGTATCTTTTGGTTCCAGGCGCCACCGGAGAATGTACCGGGTTGGTTCAATCCCTTCCTGCGGTTTGCCATAGTCATACTGGGTCAACCAGAAAAAACCGATCCGGGCGTCGGCAATCCGGGGACGCATCTTTTTTTCAGGAAGCAGCACAATGGAGTGGTGCATAACGACACTGACTGCCTGCACTTCTGTATGCTGCGGCGGTGCACTGGCTTTGTAGGTCAGCAGGTTTTCAACTTCTACGTTGCGCGGAAAGCTGCGGACGTACTGGATCATTGACCGTTTGGGATCCAGCATTCGTACTTTGATCCGTTGTCGAATGCGCTTAGGAAGCCCCAGCGAAGGGACATCGGTTGTGAATAGCGGTGTTACATTGATCACCACAGCGGATGAGTCGGGATTCCACGCCTTGATGGGGAATTTGTAGAGAATAACGGGGAAATTGGATGCCTGCACCGCCTGGGCGATTGGCAGGGAATCGGCTGCAACGTTAGAGTAACTGATGACCCGAAGAAGAATGTTGTTCTGAAAGCGTTCCCACCGTACGACCTGCGTATTGGCTTTTTCTCCGCCATACCCGATTTGTGGCGTTTGGGCAATGCGGGTGACCCAGAGAAAATCTTTATTGAGCACAGCAAGGGGAAGTTCAAAGTAAATTTTGTCCTTGACTTTGTGCACGTGAATAACGCCGCTGTCGGTTTTCGCTTCCTGCAGGAGTTGGCGGTAGGGGGATGATTTCGCAGCAGTTGTGGTATCAGCGGAATTTTTGACCGTTGCTGTTGCCTGGGAACAGC
>JALWJX010000073.1:0-1193 GCA_026996895.1 Candidatus Kapaibacterium sp. | reverse complement strand
AATGCGAAAGCAAAAACCCATCTCATTATTTGCTCCTTTTGGTTGAGGATCCTTTTGTGCGCGGTTGCAATTGCGACAGAAAAAGCGGGGCGGAAGGACATTCGGAGCGGATGACGCACTCCTCGCATCGGGGTTTTCGGGCGGTGCATACTGTGCGTCCGTGGGCGATCAGCAGGTGGGTGAAAATGACCCAGTCTTTGCGCGGCACGATTTCCATCAGCTCCCGCTCGATTTTCTCTCGATTTTTTGTTGCGACAAAGCCCAGGCGTTGCACGATGCGCGCTACGTGGGTATCGACCACGATCCCTTCCGGTTTCCCGTATTCGCCGAGCACGACGTTCGCAGTCTTGCGCCCGACACCGGGTAGTTGCACCAGCGCTTCCATTGACAGTGGGACTTCGCCGCCATAGCGGTCGACCAGTTGTTGACAGCATTGTTGAATATTTTTTGCTTTGGCGCGGTAATAGCCAGTGGGATAAATGAGCTGTTCCAGCTCTTCCCGATTTGCAGTGGCGTAATCCTGCGCGGTGCGGTATTTTTCAAAAAGCGTTTCGGTTACCTGGTTTACCCGTTCATCGGTACATTGGGCTGAAAGGATCGTTGCAATGAGCAGTTCCAGCGGATTGCGGTAGCGCAGGGCAATTTTCGCATCTGGATACGCTTTTTTCAACTTCTGAAGGATTCGCCGCATCCGCTTTTTCTTCTGCTCTAAGGATTCGGTTCGAGCTACTTCTTCCGGCGATTGCTGAATGTCCATCATCTCCCCAGATTTGCCTTACAAAGCCGCAAAGTTACGGAATTTTCCATTCGTACCATACGAACATCATCATCGTCCCGGCAGGCGGGAAGGATACAGCGACGTTGTGTCCGATGAGCGGACACGCAGATCCGCCCCTACGGGTTCGCTGGGAATTTGGAGAGGCAGGTTTTTCGCACCTATCCTCTGCTGGGAGCGCCAGCTTTCGCTGGCAAAAGATAAAAGGAGGCACTGGCGTAAATGTGTAGGGGCGACCGGACGGTCGCCCCTACGGGTGCGGGTGATGGCGACCAGCCGGGTTGCGCCGACGGGGAGCGCCGGCTTCAGTCGGCAGAGAATGCACGCCTAAGAGCGTGCGCTCCCGGACACACGAAGGTGTGCATTCCCGGTGGATGTCCGCTGCAATCTGCACTCCCGCCACGCCACCTGAAACTTC
>JALWJX010000072.1 GCA_026996895.1 Candidatus Kapaibacterium sp. | reverse complement strand
TCTTTGCACGATCGCACACCGTTACGACAAAATCGAATGAAAGATTATGGAATTCTTCGACACTTTTCGACCGGTAGCTTGAAACATCAATCCCGATCTCCGCCATCACCTGTACAGCCAGCAGGTGCACCGACGTGGGTTCTGTGCCGGCACTCAAAACTTCGTAGCGATCTCCGTACAGCGCCCGCAGCAGTCCCTCTGCCATCTGCGAACGTGCTGAATTGTGCGTACAAAGAAAAAGCACTCGCTGCTTCTGCATCATCCGCACAGCATTGCTATTCCACTTTTTCTCTGCAACGGAATCCTTTTTCATTCCATTGTGACCGTTGAATTCAATCTATGCACCCCTCCTGATCCGGCGAATTTTCTCCACCACCTATCCCTTTCTGACCACTTTTTCACCATTTTCGCCTCTCCTGCGCCGTGGCATATCAATTGCATTACTGCCAGCAGGTTCAACGAATGGGCGTGCAGGATGCTGATTCGATACTTTTTGTTCAAACATCGGATACCGCTCTATCAACGGGCGCTGGACACATACGTATTGCGACAATCAACCATTGCGCGGAATATTGCAAATGTTACAACGCCTCGCTATCGACCGCAACGGGTGCGGTTTGAAGAAGAACTTCGCAAGGTGAAGGAATTGATTCCCGGAAAACGCACCCACATTCGCCACTTCCCAGTGGGCAGTGCAGCACAGGGACAGATCTTGCCAGAGCGTGCCGACCGCCCCATCCCACGCCCGGAGGTCTTCTTCTCTGGCGATGCGCACGTCAACATTGACAAAGAAATGGCTGAATTAGCCACAAACCAGATCCGTTTCCGGCTGGTTTCTCGACTAACGCAGCGATACTTTCGAGGACTGAGCACTGTAATTCGTGGAACGGTACGGTAACAACAGAGCGGGAAGAAAAAATGGAAAACATCTTTTCGATCTTTCATATTTCGGGACAAGGGCTCTCAGTTCAGCGACTGCGGCTCAAAACGGTTGCGAAAAACATTGCGAACGCAGAGGTAACCAAGACACAAAATGGCGGACCATATCGGCGAGAGGTTGTCATCGTGCGTGCAATTGAACCTCAGCCATTTGTGGAACACCTCAAAACCCAGATTGCTCTGGTCACCTCGCGACCCGATCATTTCAACGATTTCTGGACGCAACAGCGCGATCAGCAAGCAGATCTGACACTCCGTTCCCGCATTGCGAAAGATGCCACTCCACCCCGACTGGTATACGACCCAACGCACCCGGACGCTAATGCTGAGGGATATGTTGCGTATCCCAACGTGAACATTGTTACCGAGATGGTGGAAATGATTGCGGCTGAACGCGGGTTTCAGGCAAACACCGCAGTGCTAACGGCAACGAAAAACATTGCACGTGAAGCAATAGAAATCTAAGGGGCATCCAGATGGAAATTCAAAAACTCCACATTTATCGTCCTACAAACTTGCCGACCCGCAGCCAGAAAGAAGAAGCGATTAGCAACAAAGTCTTTGCTTCTTCCCCCTCATCCGACGAAGAGCTGATTGTTGCCCGGCCAATTACGGTGGAGCGCCCCAGCAGCCTCCTGAGCCCTGAAGAGCAACAATTTTTCCTGCAGCAATTTCCCTCGATGCAGCAATTTCTGCAAGAATATTTTGCTTTCGACCAGAATGGCAATCTCAAACCTATTGATCCCGGTATCGGAACACTGGTGGATGTTCGACTATAGATGGATAGAGCAATGACGATCGCTGAGATCTTAGCGCAACAGCAATACTTACCGGCTATTCAGCAGCGCACGCAGCAGCAATCAACGGCGCCTGAGGGGCAAACCTTTGCAGCAACCCTGAAGGAATTTCTTTCCGATGTCAATGCTCTTCAGAAAACAGCGGCACAGCAAGCCGAAAAATTCATTGCTGGAGAACCGGTACGACTGCACGATGTGATGATTGCTGCCGAAAAGGCGAAGGTCAGCCTGGATCTTTTGTTAGAGATCCGTAACCGTGCTATCGATCTGTATCGTGAAATCATCCGAATTCAGGTGTAACCACGGTAGCATTCAATGCCCAACGCTCTACAACAAATCTGGAAGCAAGTTCGAGACTTCTGGTCTCGCCTTACCGGATTGCAAAAAACGCTGCTCAGTATTGTGGCTACTGCCACGCTTGGCGGACTGCTCTGGCTGTTTCTGTCTGCTCCCCAACCTCAGATGGCGGTGCTCTTTACGGATCTTTCTGCCACTGATGCAGCAAAGATCATCGAAAAACTGGAGGAGAAACAGATTCCTTACGAACTGGAAGATGCTGGCAAGACCATCTTGGTACCCCGTAACGAGCTTTACAAACTGCGATTGGAGCTGGCACAGGAAGGACTGCCGGAAAGCAGCACGGTTGGGTATGAAATCTTCGACAAAACCAATCTGGGAATGTCGGAGTTTGTCCAGAAGCTGAACTACCGCCGGGCACTGGAAGGCGAACTGGCACGCACTATTGCCAGCCTGGATGAAGTAGAAAAAGCACGGGTTCATCTGGTCATCCCTGAACGCCGCCTCTTTGAAGCACAGCAAGAAGAGCCCACAGCTTCCGTCGTTGTGAAACTAAAACCGAATCGTTCTCTCCGCCAGCGCTCTGTTGAAGCCATCCAGTTTCTGGTTGCCAGTAGTGTTGAAGGACTCAGTCCTGACAACGTAACTGTCATCGACAACCGTGGACGCGTGTTATCCGAAACGGCCGACCAGCAGGGTTTCGGCGGACTCACCGCTTCTCAGTACGAAATCAAAGAAAAAGTCGACAATTATCTCACCCGGAAGGTGCAATCTCTGCTGGATCAAGTTCTGGGCGTTGGCAACGCTGTGGTGCAAGTCAATGCTGAGCTGGACTTTACGCAAACTGAAGAGACGGTCGAACGCTACGACCCTGCCGGACAGGTGGTTCGCAGTGAACAAACGATCAGTGAACAAAGCCAATCGCAGGATTCATTGAACTATCCCGCCGTGAATAGTCAGTCAGCCCGGACCAACACGATCACCAACTATGAAATCTCAAAAGAAATTCGCCGAATCATTGGAGAAGTCGGGCGCATCAAACGCCTCACCGTTTCAGCATTGATCAATGGAAAACCGCAAACCCAGACTTTGGAGGATGGAACTCAAGTGGTCGAATATGTTCCACGCTCAGAAGAAGAATTACAGCAGTTGGAGCAAATTATTCGCAACGCTGTTGGTTTTGATCCCAATCGGAATGACCGAATCTCCGTCGTGAGTGTTGAATTTGAAACGATGAAAGAAGCGCCTCCTGCGGCAGCACCGATGGCACCGGAAGAAATCGCTGAAAAAGTGCTCCTTATCCTGATGATGCTGTTAGCACTATTTGCCGTCTGGCGTTTTCTCCACTCTCCCATTGTGAAAAAACGACTGGAGGTGTTGCTCCTACCAACGGATATTGAAAAGCAGCGAATGGAATTGATGAAGGCACTGGCAGAGCGGCAAAAGGCATTGCTGGAAACGCTGAGTCGGGAGTTAGAAGTTCCAGCATTGCCTGGCCCTGAAGAGCGACCAGAACTGCTGGAAATGGTTGAACAAATTGAACAAACGCCGGAAGAACTGTTACGACAAGAAATGCACAAACAGGTGCAAAAATTCCTGACGGAACAACCGGAAGAAGCAGCGCGGCTGTTGCGATCAATGTTGCGGAAAGGGAAGTAACGCAACGCGCCATCTCCAGCGCACCGGTAAGGAATTTTCAATTTCAAATTTGGCAACTTCGTCATACCTATACAGGGCTGGTAAACAACCGGGTGATATAGCAGATGCCAACTATTGGCGAAACCATTACATATCAGGAACTGACCGAACGACAAAAAGTCGCCATTTTGCTAATGACCTTAGACATTGAAACCGCAGCCAAAATCTTCCACCATCTGGATCCGCAAGACGTCGAAGCTATTGCAGTGGAAATTGCCAACTTGCAGGGGGTTCGGGCAGAAGTGATTGATAAGGTCGTTGAGGAATTTTATCAACTAATGACTGCCCAGCGATTTTTCATTGAAGGAGGTCTGGAATATGCGCAGCAGCTTCTGGAAAAATCCTTTGGTCCTGAGCGAGCGCGAGAAATCATCGAGAAGATTCGCGCGCTGAC
>JALWJX010000071.1 GCA_026996895.1 Candidatus Kapaibacterium sp. | reverse complement strand
TCGCGGTTGGGGCTGGAGGCACTATCTTGAAGAGCACGACACAGGGATTTGATTGGGAAGAACGGCAGAGTGGGACGCGGAAGGATCTGTATGGTCTGGCATTTCGCAGGAATGTTGCTGTTGCAGTGGGTGCTGGCGGCGTGATTCTCCGCTCCACCGATGAGGGCTGGGGATGGACAGTGGTGCGAGAGCAGGATATGGAAGGGCGCAGTTTGTATGATGTTACCGCAGTTACCGATAGTCTGTGGATTGCGGTCGGTGCGGGATTGGTCATCGTCCGGTCGACCGATGGGGGAAAGACGTGGCATACTTCGCGGCTACGGGCGCCCAAAGATGATGTTGAACGCCTCCGCGGAATATGGTTTGAGAATGACACGCTCGGATGGATCGTAGGACGGCGGAGCGGCTTTCGGGATGGCGTATGGCGGACCACCGATGGGGGAAAGACGTGGGAGTTAGCCGGGATTCGGACATACCGCGGCGAATCGTCGCAGGCAACGGATTGGTGGGGCATTCGCCGGGTACAGGGAAAGTTGCTGATCTGGGGAGAGCGTCGGAAGTATAGCATCGTTGCGGTGGAATCAGATCCGCCCGATACGCTATGGCGGGCAGCGGTGTGGGATCCCCGCGTTGCTTACGCGCGGTTACGGTCTGGCAGGGTCAGCGACTGTCGGCAGTTGGAGTTGCTCGTTGGGCATGCTTTATCGCCCCATATTGCCATCTGCGATTTGCAGGAGCAGCGATGGAAGAAGATACTCCCCATTCCGCTGGTGGAAGAGGACAGCAGCGGAAAGAAAATCGGAGCAGAGTATGCAGTCTGGCGGGGAAGCAGCATCGTGGCGTATAATGCAGGCGATCCGTGGATATGGCGGTCGGACGACAGCGGGCGGACCTGGCAGGTAGCATCCCTGGGGGATACGCTGAGGATTGCCCGGATTTTTCCGATGGGACCGATGCAGTTGGGATTGAAAGGGAGAGTGTATGATACGACGACCGTGCCGTATCGTTCCTATAGCCTGCTGATGGTAAGTACCGATGGAGGTGAAACGTGGCAACATCGCTTTGCTTTTCCCCAGAGTGAAGCCGATGCCCGATTGGGAGTTGTCAGTTTCGCTGATGCGACAACAGGATGGATCGTGGTGGATCGACAGCAGACAGGGAAAGTAGAGCTGTGGCGGACTACCGATGGAGGAAAGTCGTGGCGGCGGTGGGATGTGCGGGATGTGTTCCAGCCGGAAGACGAGCAGTGGCGATTGGTCGGGATTCTGGCTATGCAGGCGTATGATGCTGAGCGGGTGGAGTGTGTGGTGTGGGCGATGGTATATCAGGACGGAGTGTATCAGAAGCAGATTTTGCAGTTGGTACAATCAACGGATGGGGGCAATACCTGGGAGCGTGAATGGACGAATGAAGATTGGGGACTCGATGCCGGTTTTTCGGGAGCAAATATTGCATCTGATGGGTGGGAGCATCGAGGGGTATTGTTGCAGGGCACGTGGGGTGGTATTATGATCTACACGCACAACGGAGGAAAACAGTGGCGGTTGTGGAACTTACCGAAAGAAGGGGGATTTCCCCGGCTGATTGATTTTTCCGCTCGGTGTATGGTCATTACCCGCAATGCACCTGGATACATCGAAGGTCCCTATCCCCGACCGGCCCACGTGCTCTACGTCACGTTCTTCAGTGTGACCGATGTTGCTGAAGAGTGGGAGAATGAGGGCAGCGGGGAGGCGTTCGGGGTTCGCGTCCAGATGGATCGAGCCAGTCAGATGCTGGTACTCCGATATGCACCAGAAGTTCGAGGGGCGGTGAAGCAGGTAGCGCTTTATTCGGTCAAGGGCAGGCAGGTAGTTCGCTACGATCGAGCGGTCGAGAATGTGCCACTGCGGGGCATCAGCCGCGGGATGTACTACGTGGTCATCTCACTTTCGCAGGGGCGCTTCGCCATCGCGCCGGTAGCAGTGCCGTAGGGTAAGGTGTTGGAACGCTCCTCACCGGGAGCGCCGGCTGGGAGCGCGACGTTCGTCGGCAAAGTATGCACGCTGAAGCGTGCACTCCCAGACACAGAGAGCGCCGGCTTCAGCCGGCAAAGAAGTGGATGGCTATGGTTGTACGCCGGGGATGATGTTCAGCTCATCTAATTCCCGGTCGGAGCGAGCGACGTAGGGAATGTATCCTCTGTGTTGGGCACGTTTTCGGTAGTCGTCGATTCGCTGACGGTTCGCTCCAGTGTAGCCGCTACCGTCGTCGACGTAATCGACACTCAGGATGGGTTTCTGGTGGTGAAGAACGCGGTCCAGCAGTGGGAAGCGGTGCTCAGCAATCCACGCGCTGTCTTCTGAGCTCCATCGGTGCGTTGCGTCGTAGAAAAGATCTTCGGCTGCCCATCCAGAAATGGCATTGAGCAGTTCTCCATTGTCGAACGCGAGAATTTGCTCGCCGTTCTGCGGAATGATGTAAAACGGTTGCTGTGCTTTGCTCCGGGCATAGTGTGCAAGATCCAGGATGAGGGCGATCATTCGGCGAGCTGCGTCAGCTTTCGAAAGAACCGTATCTTCACCATTGTGGGGATCCGACCAGTATTCGACCACGTCCACGCGGTCCAGGTAGATGCCAGCAAAACCCTGCTGCACGATTTTATCGAGATAGGCATGCAGGATGTTTTTCCATTCGGTGTGCCAGAAACGGACGGGGTAATTCCCTCCCCATTCCGGATTTTCACGTCCCAGCCACACTGGTGGATGATCGAACCAGCGATCATCCCAGTAGAACCGGTAATCCTCTGCTTCTCCAATGCTGAGGTAGGCGACGGGAATTGTCCCTGAACGCCGAATGTGTTGAATTTCCGCAGCCGGGTATCGTGTTGCTTCCGAGCCATCGCGGGCGTAATCCATCACAACCAGATCGAACCCCGCCTGCGCAATCGCTGCTGGATCAGCATCTTGCAGTTGATATGCCCAGGTGCGAATCTCCAGCTTCCCGGTCGGTGGCGGCTCTATCGGCAACTCGATGGTGTAGAAACACCGGGGGAGAAAAACAAGCAAAACCAGGAGGATCAGCGTCATCATTCGGCTGCTCATCTTCCGATGCTGGTTGGTTGTGATAGATCCAGTCATTGAGACACTCCAGTTCTGAGTTCTACAGCCCGGCTGTTGTATGCGCTATCCTGTGGTTGTCGACCAATCAATGTTTGCCATTGCACCCTATTCTATGGTTGCACACCGTCGATGATGTTGAGTTCATCCAGCATTTGATCTGACCGTGCCGCGTAAGGGAGATAGCCGCGCGAAAGGGCACGGCTGCGGTAATCCTCAATGCGCTCTTTGTTGCTCCCCTGATAACCGCTGCCATCGTCGACATAGTCCACGCTGAAGACGGGTTTGCCCGCTGCCACCAGTTGATCCAGATAGGGGAAACGATGGATCTGGAGCCATTGCTGGTCTCCAGCACCCCAGGGATGGATGGTGTTGTAGAACAGACTTTCCGCAACCCAGCCGTCGATGAGCATCTGGAGCGAATCGTTATCGTAACGGAGAATCTCTTCGCCGTTCAGAGGGAGAACCCGGAAGTTCGGTCCCGCTTTTTGCCGGGCATACTGAATCAGATTGATCAGAAGCGTTCGCATACGCGCTGCGGTCGTCGATTCCGGATAGTGTTCGCCTGTGCCGTTGCTGGCGCTGGACCAGAACAGGAATTTGTCCACGCCGTCGAGAAAGATGCCGGCAAAGCCCTGGGCAATGATACGATCCACATACTGTCGCAGAATAGCCTGCCACTCAGGATGCCAGAAGCGGACAATGTAGGCATCGGGCCAATTCGGATTTGCAGGACCCAGCCATTCCGGAGGATGCTGATGCCATTCCGGCTTCCAGTAAAAGCGGTATGGTGCTGCTTCACCAACGCTTAGGTATGCGATGGGAATGGTGCCCGCATCTTTGATTTGTTGAATCTCCGAAGGCGTGTACTGGCGCTGCGCTGTGCCATCCCACGAGTAGTCCATCACGACCAACTGGAAACCACTGCTGGCAACTTCCGCCGGATGAGCGCCCTGGAGTTGGATTGCCCAATTCTCCACCCTGAGCGAAGTCCGCAGGGGAGGAAGCGTCGGCGTATCGGAGCAGGCGAAAAATCCCGTGCTTCCGAAGAGAATTCCCAGCACCGCCAGAGCAGCAAACAAAAAGCGTCGCATTCCTGTTCCCATTATTTGTTCGACGATGATTGTACCTTTGCTTCAGAATGAGCGGAGCGTTTACCGCGTCGCCGAATCCGCTGACGCAATTGTTGCACTTCCTGGAGCCAGAGGGTGACGGTGGCATCGCTGGGCATTCGCCAGTCGGTGCGTGGCGACAGCGAAACACTGCCAACCTTTGGCCCATCAGGTAAGACGCTCCGTTTGAACTGGTGATGGAAAAAGCGGGAGTAGAAGGTTTCCATCCACGTCAGCAGATCCGTTGCGGAAAAATCTCCTCGAAATGCTCGCTGCGCAAGGAAGAAAATTTTTGATGGTGCGAAGTGGTAGCGGAGCATAAAGTAGAGGAAAAAGTCGTGGACGATGTAGGGTCCTAAGATCTGCTCTGTGCGCTGGACGATGTGCTTCTTCTTTGTCTTCGGCAACAGTTCGGGGGAAATGGGCGTTTCCAGAATATCGTACAGCACCGTTGCGACTGGTTCGCCAGCAAATTCTTCATCCGCACACCACCGGACCAGGTATTGCACCAGTGTTTTGGGAACGCCAGCATTGACATTGTACATTGACATATGATCCCCATTGAACGTACACCAGCCCAGCGCCAGTTCTGAAAGGTCGCCGGTACCAACGACCAGACCGCCCAATTTGTTTGCCAGATCCATCAGGATCTGAGTCCGTTCCCGTGCCTGTGCGTTTTCAACAGTGACATCGGCATTCTCCAGCGGATGATCAATGTCACGCAGATGGACGGCAACAGCATCGTGGATGGGAATAATGTGGCAACGGGTTTGCAGGTATTCCGCCAGCAACTGGGCATTGCGTTGCGTCCGTTCGGAACTTCCCGGTCCCGGCATAATGACGGCGTGAATCCCCTGCCGATCCCATCCCAAGGTGTCGAAGGCTTTCACAGCAACCAGTAGCGCTAAGGTCGAGTCCAGTCCTCCGGAAACTCCTAAGACAACCGTTTGACTGCCGACGTGCAGCAGACGGCGTGCCAGTCCCGTTTTCTGGATCGCAAAAACTTCTCGACAGTGGAGCTCACGCTGCTGTTTCCTGCGCGGGACGAAAGGGCGTTTGACCAGAGGACGGAGTAGCGACAGTGTATGCCAGGAGCGGTGCGGGAGTTCCCACAGAATTTTTCGGTAGGATTTCTCAGCGTTCGCGAATTTGTAACTGGGATGATACAGGCGCTCGTGCACCAGCCGTTCCACGTCCCAATCAGCAAGGATGAGAGTGCTGGAAAAGGAGAATCGCTCAGATTCTGCTAAGATTTGCCCATTTTCCGCAATGAGGGAATGGCCGGAAAAAACCGTGTCGGTGGTTGATTCCCACGGTCCAGCCGATGCGTAAGCATAGCCCGCCAGCAACCGGGCGGATTGATTGGCGATAAGGTCGCGCCGATACGCCGCTTTGCCCAGCAGTTCGTTGCTGGAAGAAAGGTTGAAAAAGAGTGTTGCGCCAGCGACAGCCATATCATTGCTGGGCGGGATGGGCGCCCAGAGATCCTCGCAGATTTCAATGCCAAAGATGGCGCGAGGCTCCTGCCGGGCTTGAAAGAGAAGATCCGTGCCAAAAGGGATGTCAGTGATCCCGGCAATCGCAATAGTGCTACCCGGAGGAACAGAGGTGCCGGAGACAAACCACCGTTCTTCATAGAATTCTTGCGAGTTTGGTAGAAAGGTCTTGGGAACAACGCCGAGGATTTGCCCGTGACCAATGACCACCGCACAGTTGTACAGGCGGTTCTGAAACCGCAGCGGAGCACCAACGATCAGCAAAGGATCCCGTTCTGCTGAAACCGTTGCAAGATGTTCCAGTGTCGTAACAACTGCCTGAAGCAGAAGCTCCTCGTAGAAGAGATCCTGACAGGAATAACCCGTCAATGCCAGCTCCGGTACCAGCAGAATGTCGGCACTCTGCTGTGCTGCTTGTTCCCACAGTTGGAGAATGTGTTGCTGGTTGAACGTTACATCGCCGATGCGCAATTCTGGCGATGCGACCGCCACCCGAATGTATCCAAATCGATCATCCATTTGCATTCCCTTCCGCCACCCTGCTTTTCTGCACAGCAGACGGATAATCTTCTCAAAGGTTTTTTGTTGTATCCCCTTGCCAGCGGAGATTGGTGCTATCGGAGATGTCCTCCAGCAATTCTCTCTCCTGCTTCCCGACGGCAATGGAATTCCTTGATCTGGAGGGGCAAGCAGCGCTGTACCCTACCGTTTGCCTTGTTGCCGACAAGCGCGCCTGGTTCACTGGGAGCGCACACTTTAGAGTGCATCCTTTGCCGACTAAAGGTCGGCGCTCCCAGTCGGCGCTCCCGGTCTGTGCTGGCGGAAGTCGCGCTTTCAGGTCACTGGAAGTGCACACTCTTAGGTGTGCCTCTACTTTGCCGACTGAAGTCGACGCTCCCGGTAGGACGTTCCCTATGGCTGGGAGCACACACTCCTGTAAGTAAGTTCCCCCTTACGCTACTCCTCGCCAGAAGGGAGGGAATTTCTTTACTGGCGAAACCGGGTACTTCCGGCAGCTATGGGTTATTCTGTTGTAAGGCGCAGGGGCGACGCAGGCGTCGCCCCTACCCGTAGAGTTACGAGGATACTGGTTGCGTCTGCTGATCGGTAGCCGTTTCCGAGGATACTTCGAAATCTGCTTCTTCCAGCCATCGAGAAGCGTCGATGGCAGCCATACAGCCGGACCCAGCAGCAGTGACCGCCTGACGGTATCGGGGATCCTGGACGTCGCCGGCAGCGAAAACGCCGGGAATGTTGGTGTATGTGGTCTTGCCCTTGGTCAGAATGTACCCCTGATCATCCATTTCCAGCCACGGGCGGAAAATTTCCGTATTCGGTTTATGCCCGATAGCGATAAACACGCCGTCGATTTCCTTTATCCACTCCTCTCCTGTTTGCACATTCCGGAGTCGGACAGCTTTGAGTTTCTTCACCCCGTCGGATGATTCACCCAGGAACTCCGTAACGATGGTGTTAAGAATGAACTGGATCTTGGGATTTTCCTGTGCCCGTTTGAGCATAATCTTGGAAGCTCGAAATTGATCCCGCCGATGAACAATGGTCACGGAGCGGGCGTGGTGGGTTAAATACAGTGCTTCTTCCATTGCTGAATCGCCACCGCCGACAACGATGACATCCTGATCACGGAAGAAGAACCCGTCGCAGGTAGCACAGGTTGAAACGCCGTAGCCCATATACTCCTGCTCGCCGGGTACGCCCAGCAATTTGGCAGAAGCACCGGTGGCAATGATCACAGCGTCGGCAGTGTATTCTTTGTTCCCAGCCCGCAGTATAAAGGGGCGCCGGGAAAAGTCAACTTCTGTAATGTATTCGTAGATGGACTCTGCACCGAAGCGATGCGCCTGCTTACGGAATTTCTCCATCAGTTCCGGTCCCAGGATGCCCTCTTCGAAGCCCGGATAGTTTTCCACTTCCGTTGTGATCATCAATTGTCCACCCGGTTGATTTCCTTCAAAGATGATCGTCCGGAGCATTGCCCGGGCAGCATAAATGGCAGCCGTGAATCCAGCCGGTCCAGAACCGATGATTGCTACTGTCTTTGCACTCATCACTGAAGTTCTCCCTGGTTGGTTTGACATTTCTAAGCAAAATTCAAATCTACGAAGTTTTGTGATGGAATTCCGTGACTATGTCCCGTTTGATTTGTTTGCTCCACCACTGGCGGAGCGCACGAGCGGTGCGTTTGAGTCCCGCCAGCTTTGCTCGTTTAACCGGCATTCCTTGAAACATCTGGTGGAATTCTTCCTCGTCCATTGCTTCAATTTTCTCCAGTGGCAGGGTTGTCCCTACCTGCGGGTGGAAGCGTTGTTCGATCGTTGGCTGCTGGAAGCGATTCCACGGGCAGACTTCCTGACAAATATCGCAGCCAAACAACCATCCTTCCAGATGCTCCGCGATGGTATCGGGAATGGGAATTTCAGGTTTGACTTCGATCGTCCAGTATGAAATGCAGCGCCGGGCATCAACGACATAGGGTTGGGTAATGGCACCGGTTGGACAGGCGTCAAGGCAGGCGGTGCAGCGACCGCAGAAATCAGGTATTGGAGCGTCTGGTTCTAAGGGAAGCGAGGTGAGCAGAACACCGATAAAAAACCACGAACCAAATTTTCGGGAAATGACATTCGAATGTTTTCCCTGCCAGCCAATGCCAGCTTGAACTGCCCATTGCTTTTCGAGCACGGGTCCGGTGTCAACATAGAATCGGGACTGGACCTCAGGATCAAGGGTAGTCAGAAAGCGGGCGAGCCGCTTGAGTTTTTTCGACAGAATTTTGTGGTAATCTTTGCCCCATGCATATCGAGAAATTTTTCCTTCGCCATATCGCAATCGGTGGCGGTGTGGGGTGTAGTAATTCTGCGCAACGACAATGACTGACTGGGCAGCGGGGAGAATGTGCCGTGGATCACGCCGTTTGTCCTGATTGCGTGCCATATATTCCAGCAATCCGTGATAGCCGTACTGGAGCCACAGTTGGTAGCGAGCAAAAGATTCTTCCAGTGCATCTGCTCTGGCGATCCCGATGTCACTCAGTTGTAAAGTGGTGAGTGCGTACTCTTTGACCTTCCGCGTCCATTCGGCAGTGTGATCTTTCACCGCAGCCATTCGGGCAGCTCGAAAGTGTCTTCCGGTAGTTGGACAAAGATCCAGCCATCCTGTTCCACAACAGCAAATTCCTGAAGGCGCGCATTTCCTCCTCCCTGGACCACACCGTTTTCTAAGGAATAGCACCAGCCGTGGAGCGGGCAGGTGACCGTGTTGCGATCCAGATCAACCATCCCGTCGGCTAAAACCGGGAGTTTTAAGTGCAGACACACATTGGAAAAGGCTTTGCATTCTCCGCTGGCAAGTCGGAAAAGGGCAATTTCTTCTCCCGTTTCTAATTGAGCAGCTCTGGCTCGGGAAGTCAGAACTTCTTCAGAGCGGCAAATGCGCTGGTAGCGTTTGCCATCAATTTCAAGAATTGGTGTCCACAGACTCATTCGATGGTTCTTCATACGCCGTGATCGTGACTGTTTCGCCCACGCGAAATCCCCCTTTGGGGTGAGCATCTAAGGTTCCAGCTTGAATGAAAGCATCGTGCTGAAAGACGATTAACCAGTGTTCTTCATACGCTTGCGGGAACACGGATTTTTTCTCCGCCAGTGTGGTCAGCGGGAAATTGTCATACGCCATAATGTAGGGGTAAGGGACGTGGGCAGCCGTTGGGCAGAGGTCAGAGGGGAAAAAGAGGATGCCATCAGGAGTTTCGATCCGTACCGCTTGCAGGGCTTTGGTGTGCCCATAGAAAGTCTGAACAAAAATCCCGCGGAAAATTTCGCCATCGCCTGCAAGGGTTTCCAGTCGACCGGCTTCTGCTAAGGGTTCAAAATTTTCTTTCAGGAACGAGGCGCGGTCTTTTTCCGTCGGTTCCCGTGCCCATAACAGTTGTTCCTCCTGAACGTAGTAAGTGGCATTGGGAAATGTGGGAACGATCTCTCCGGTTTCCAGCAGTGTCGTGGCGCCGCCGCAGTGATCAAAATGCAGGTGGGTCAAAATCACATCGGTGACATCTTCGGGAGAGAGCCCAAAGCGTGCCAGTGATGTTTTCAGGGAATACTGAGAAGTATCGATTTTGTAAATCGAGCGGAATTTTTCATTCCCTTTGGGATCGTTTCCGGTGTCCACTAAGATCACTTTATCCTCCGTGCGGATGAGCAGGCTTCGGGCAGCCATCGGGATACGGTTCTTCTCATCGGCTGGATGATAGGATCGTTCCCAGAGCACTTTAGGCACGACGCCGAACATTGCGCCTCCATCCAGACCAAAGCGTCCAGTTTCCAGCAGTTCGATCTGGTAAGCACCGAGTTGCATCACTCCGCTGTCCTTCGTGAAACTTCCGTTTTGCCAACTGCAAAAATAGAGAATCCCCCGCATCCGGTAGGCATAGGTTATCCCAGAGCAAGCCTTAATGCTCTCTTTTGGAGTGCTTGTTCGGGGACCAGATTGTGAAGGCTCTCGGTTTGCAAACCTAACGCGTCTCCTCTTTTGGAGTGCTTGTTCAGGAACGGAGCGACCGGTGATATTCACGCTGCCTACAGTAAAAAGGGTAGCATAGAGAACACCAGATGAAACACCAGCAAGGATTACTTTCACTAAGGGAGTTCCTTCCCTCCGCCGTAGCTCACTGTGCGGCGAACTGTACACCAATGGCAGTGTGGATTGTTCTTACTTGCTTTCTCATTGCGGATTTGGCAAGACTGATTGTGTGTTTCTAAAGCACTGCGTAAAGCGAGGTCCTTGCTTCTTGTCGTGAGGAACATTGGAAATGCTCACTTTAGTCACACCGATGGGTGCTTTGATCCCTACTAAAAGCGGTACCGATAGATAATCTAAGTGCGATTACGAGGAAAGTTCGCTTGAGTTTGTGCGTAGAGCGCAGGGATTGAAGAGAAGGCAGATGAACAGAGGGTAAGTTAAAAAATTTTCACCGTACATAGAGCACAGGAACTGAAGGGAAGGTTGGGGGGATGAGAAGAGTAATTGTTTGCAGAAACTTAGGTCACCAAAACAAGAAAATCGGTAACAACATCGTATAATGCTATGCAGAAAGTTTGAGTGTAGCGGGGATTGTCTTTTGAAGTTGAAAACACTGGAGTGATATCCTTAAATGGAAAAGGCGAGACAGAAGATCAAGAAGATAGAAATTGCGTATGAGAGGGAAATAGAATTAAAGATACAGGCGTTACCTGAGGATTTGCAGAAAAAAGTTTTAGATTTTGTAGAATTTTTGCTGAGGAAATACAAAAGTGGAAGAGGTAAGATCAGGAAGTTAAAGTTTGACTGGGAGGGAGGCTTATCGGAGATAGGGAAGCAATATACTTCGGTTGAGTTGCAGCACAAGGCTCTGAGCTGGAGGTAAAGTTTTTGCTGGATACAAACGTATTTCTAGAAATTCTTCTGGCTCAGGAAAAGAAAGAAGAGTGCAAGAAATTTTTGAATGACAATATTGAGGGGCTGAACGTAACAGATTTCTCTTTACACTCCATCGGCGTAATTCTTTTCAGGTATGGAAGAAAAGAGGTTTTTCAGAAATTTGTTGAGGATATTTGGGATGCTATCAGAGTTCTTTCACTACCGATAGATCGCTATAGAGAAGTTGTCAATGTCAGTAAGAATTTAAATTTGGATTTCGATGATGCTTATCAGTACGCCGTAGCTAAGTATTATGGGCTGCAAGTTGTTACAATGGACAGAGATTTCGAGAAGGTAAAGGATGTGCAAATTCTGTTTTTGTAGTTGCTTGCCTAACAGTGTATAGCTGGGTGTAAGTTTCTATGTCCATTGATAGGAGAATGTTGATGATAGGATCGTTCGGTGATTTCGAGAAGAAGTTGGTGAATAGAGTATGGGAGCTGGAAGATTGTTCACTGATGAGAAGAGCAATTTGAACTTTTGCCGTCGCATTCTTGATGGACAAAAGGCAAACATTTGAGTTGAGAAAAATAGGTAAGATTAGAGCAGCAGTTGCAGTCAGGGAGGAAGCTGGCCACGATAAGTAGGATTCCAGAGAAGAAGTAAGGTAAGGTACTGAAGTTAAGATGCTCCGATAAGATTGCGGATTCGGCTGCAAAGATTTTTCCTCGAGTGTGCTTTGCAGGTGTTTCCTTGAGATGCGCGTTTCTGAAAGGGAAATTGCAAAGGTATTTTTTGGAAAACGGCGCGAATTGCTCCTGTTGAAAATTCAGAGTGTCAGTTGCTGATTCACCATAGTTTCGTATTTTTAGGAGCATCGTGTCGAATTTTAAACTATGTGGAAAGGGGAAAGCGATGAAACTGACCAGGTATTTTGTTGTGTTTTTCTGTTTAAGCTTTGCCTATCAGTGGGGAAGTGCACAGGATCAAGGAACGGTTGTTTTTAAACTGAAGCTGGAGGGAGCAATCTCGGAACACGAGAAAATGCTCGATGGGTC
The DNA here is from genome assembly GCA_026996895.1 of Candidatus Kapaibacterium sp. GTDB lineage: Bacteria > Bacteroidota > Ignavibacteria > Kapaibacteriales > WFXC01 > WFXC01. Next base: position 4,533 of record JALWJX010000071.1, on the reverse strand, counting down.
GACGATGAAAATGGTGTGGAAGGGAGAGAAACTGTATGTCGAGCAAAATGCCAAACAGATGAAAATGATTATGGTTGAGGATCCAGAGGAAACGCTGGTGTTGATCGATCGAATGGGGCAGAAAGTAATGATGCGGCATAAAAATGCCAGTGTTGAAGAATCCGACGATGAAGATGCAGCGGGATATGACATCACCTACACCAATGAAACCAAAACCGTTGCAGGATATCCCTGTAAGAAGGCAATTCTGAAGCCCAAGAAGGTTCAGCATCAGAAACAGATGCCGTTTGCAAACGAAAATCGGGTTCAGTTTGTCGAGGTCTGGTATACCGAGAAGCTGCCGAACTACTTGAAAGGAAAGGATCTTGGCGAGGGGATGAACAGTGCGGATGTGATGTTCCGGGACCTGAAAGGATGTCCGATGGAGTACAAAACGGTGACGGATAAGGTTACAACGACCGTAACAGTACTTGAAATCAATTTCGATCCCGTGCCAGACGAAGTTTTCAATGTTTCGACCGAAGGTTATCAGGAGATGAAACTTTTTATGGATGAGGGAGAATAGCACATTTGCCCTGGTGTCAGTTCTGCTGGGTAGCGTTGTGTTCTGAAGTTACGGTTTATCGCGATTGCCTGGATAATTTCGTGCAGATAGAGCACCATGTGTTTCCTTGCAGGGAAGATGGAAGCGGCGGTCTTGATAAGTAAAGGTGGGCAGAAGATCCGTTTTGCGGTTTCGATGAGATTGCTTTGCTGTTGCTTCCTGAATTCTACAAAGTATAGGAAGAATCCGAGTAGCAAGTAGCGCTCAGGGAGTGGATTGGCTGCTTAGTTACAGGGCGGAGGCTGGCGACCAAACAAACTGCCCACAGCTTCTGCTACGGTGCGGCATTCAACGGGATCAGCCAGGTGGCGGAGGAGCAGCGCAGGAATGCGTGTCCGAAAAGCAGCTTTCCGTAGCGCCGGGTGGTTGCCCAGATGCCAGATGCCAGCAAGGTGTATGAAGGGAGTCAGGCGAGGATCACGAGCGCCAGCCGGGATGCGTGCCAGCATCGCTTCGATCCAGGGAAGATCTGCTGCCGAAGGTTTCGGAAGGGAAAAGGTTCCGGAGAATCCCATTGCCTCTTGTTGTGCCGCTTGTGCTTCCAGCTTCCGCAAGTTTTGCCACACCCGGTGAAGTGCTTCTGGACGGTTCCAGAACATCGTTATGAGCCGCTGCACGCTGGCGAATCCCCAGCGTTTCAGTAGTTCCATTCCCCACTCCAATCCTTCGCCCTGAAGCAGCGCTTCCGTCCAGAGCTGAAAAACGGTGTCCTGAAACTCTTCGGGAATCGCGCTGGTAAGCTGCAAGAGCCAGAGCCGGTGAGACAGGGACAGATCAGGAGCAGTCAGTGCATACTGAACCAGCCAGGGATCCAGAATTTCAGGAGTTATCAGGCGAGTCAGGATGACCAATGGCGGAGGGTCTTCTTCAGCGTGAACAAGGGATGCAATGAATTGATCCAGTTTGCCAATCCCAGAGGACGGCAATGGAGCCCATTCGGAAGGTGGGTATTCAGCCAGTCGATGCAAAAGCGTTCGGGCGACGGTTGAATCGGCAGGTGGTCCTTCTGCTAACGCCTGTCTCCAGTGCGATGGTCCCTTGCGAGATATGATGATCTTCAACAATTGATCGACTGCACCGGGCTCGTGACGAAGCGCGTGGAGATAAGCGACTTCCAGTGCCCGTCTAACATTCACATCCGGATCACCCGCTTCTAAACGGTGCCGCAGTTGTTCGACTAACGTTGGAGTCCAGCTCTGTGCCATTCCCAGCGCACTTGCAGCCGCATATCGCACATATTCACTGGCATCGCGGGTTGCAGCGAGCAGATCAGCCGTAGTACCAGGATTCCGGGCAGGAATGCTGGCAAAGTATTCAGCCACCGCTCGACGTATCAGGGGATCGGCATCGCGAAGCAGCGACCGCAGGAAGGGTTCCACTTCGTTTTGCCAGGAATCCGGCTTTGCCAGTCTCAGCAGTTCAATGGCGCGGCGACGTATGACATTGTTGGTAGCATTGTCCTGCGCAATATGTGCCAACTGAAGCGCAAGGGATGTTGTGAGTTTCGGTCGGAATCCGCTGATAAACGCCTGGAACCAGCGGTCTTCTTGCTGGAGTGCCGCTCTAAGGGCGCGGCTGGCTGCTTCATCGCCAAGCTGGAGCAGAGCGCGAAGAGCTTCTCGGTAGACGGTTGGATCTTTATCTTGCAACGCTTGCTGCAATGCTTTACGGATGCGAAGTTGGAGATCTGGTAGACCTGCAAGCGATTGCGCCAGTTTCTGTCCATACGCTGCATTGCCCAGTCGGGCAGCTTCTTCCTTCTCTGGAGCCAGTGCCAGGCTCAGAAGCAGCGCTGCTTGCTGTCGCAACGAGGCTGCGGGAGCCTGCAAGGCTTCCAGAACTGATTCCCAGCGCCCAGCAGCAGCCAGCAACTGCACCTGCCAGGGAGCAGGATGGGTCCGGTAAGCCTGTTCGATCCGGTCCGCAATCACGGCTGCGTGGTCAAAAAGGGCGCTCCAGCGATCCCATTCGCAGGGACGGGGATTGCGAATAGCAGCGCCCCAATCCCGCCTGTCTTCCGCCACCATTTGGAAGAGCCGGGTTACACCCTCCGTACCAGCGGCTGCCAGAAGGCGTGCGGCTTCGGCACAGCTTTTTCCCTGGAGCACCAGTGACTCCAGAAGCGATAGGGATTTCGGTGGTGGTGAGGGCAGTGCTTCCTTGCGATACCACCACAGTCGAACCAGCCGAAGTACTGTCTGCTGCAATCCGGGATCTGGAAGCAGTCCCGCTATCTTCTGTTTCTGCTCCAGGGTTAATGTTCGTTGTTCCAGCTTTTCCAGAAACAGACGACGCCAGCGATCGCGTGTCAGCCAGGAACGTGCGTCTGATGGTAGCGGCGGAGGATCGATTGCCCACGCGATAAGGGTATCCGTTCCGGTTTCCGTCGTGTCCAGTGCTAAGATGCTCGGTATATCCCACGCGTGAGGACCCTGATAACGCCGCAGCCGATTCAGAAAAGCAGGAGGAAAGCTGCTCGAAAGATGGGGCTTTGTTTCCGTAAGGAAGGCAATAGTGGCTTCAAAGAGCTCTTCGGAATATGCTGCTGTCCGCTCCAGCACTACTGGTGAAACTTCAGCAATCCGCCGCTGGAGCGCTTCATCCAGCGTCCACGCCAGGCGAACAATGGGGAACGTCAACTGTTGAAGATCGGGATTGTCTGATGCCAGCCAGCTCAATGGGACATCCACGAGCAGTGTTTGCGCTACAGAGGAATCCTGGGCAACTACCGCCGGCGAAATGATCTCATAGATTTGCTGCAACTGTAAGCGTACGGCAGAAGAAATAGCGGTATCCTGCCAGAAGCGAAGGGTTAGTCGTGCAATTTCCATTTCTCGGCCAAACAACTGACCGTTGTGGAGTGCCCGGATGATTTCTTCGAGCACAGGCTGGACATCGGCAGCCGTCCGAACCGTTTCCAGTTTTCGGAGTAACAGGTCGTCGTGTTTCATCGGTTTCACCAGATCGTTCGCTGCAAAGAAAAGTCCCATTCCGAGAACGACCCACCACGTGGTATGCTGGAAAAGGTGATAAACCCTCGATACCATTGCTGCACTCTGTCGTTGCCCCATTGCCAGGTCCTGCTGGAGATGCTACATCACCTGATACCACGTTGCCCTCACACGCACGCTTTGCTGGGGACGAAGGGTTTTACAGCAGATTGATTGATCCCCTGCTACGGACAGTGTCCAGATGGTACAATTGCTCTGGTAGTCCGCTCTGGTGTGTAAACTTGCTCAACGGGAGATTGCTATCGGGTATGCTGTGTCTGCTCTCTTGCGGAGGAAGCAGAGATACAGTTGGAGCAAGGAGTACCGTTTGCGGTATGGAAAGGGAAACATTTCTGCTTCTACCGGAGGAGAATGAGGAAATTGCCGCCGGTGACCGGGCGTACCTCTCCGGGAGTGCCGGTTTTCGCCAGCAACAAAAGTGCACCCTAAAAGGTGCGTTCCCGGCGCGATGTGTAGGGGCGAAGCGCTGCTTCGCCCGATGGGCGACCCGCCGGTTGCCCCTACGGGTGCAGAAATACCCTCTTCCCTTGGGCAAGGGCAATGCACACTGAAGTGTGCGCTCCCGGATCCTCTTCGATGGTCTTGCCTGTGTCCGGAATTTTTTGTATATTTGCTTCACCCTTAGAAGATCCGTTTTACAAATTTTGGAGTTACAAAATGGTAACAGCGAAAACATTTTCTGCAAACCGTGTGTGTGTGTGTGTGTGTGTGTGTGTGTGTCTACACACTCCTGTTTGCGATGACCCTCCCAGCACTTGCCCAGGGCTTGCACGTCTTTGAACGCACCATCGGCATTTCCAACGCTGTGACCCGAACCTTTGATCTGGAAAAACCCGCCGTGGTCAGAGAAGCAATCGTGGGCGTCAATTACAAAGTGTACGGAGGATGGAATCAAATCGGGATCTGGGAAGTTGATTC
>JALWJX010000070.1:16428-16827 GCA_026996895.1 Candidatus Kapaibacterium sp. | reverse complement strand
GTGGCGGGAGCATCTGCGGGCAATGGATGAGCTCAAGGAAGGGATTCATTTGCGGGCGTATGGACAGCGAGATCCGCTGGTTGAGTATAAAACCGAAGCCTACCATATGTTTGTGGAATTGATCCGCACCATCAATCGCAACATTGTCAGCTTTGTGTACCGCTACTACCCACCGGTCATTGAGCAGGAATTCCGCACCACTGAGGCGGATGGTAAACGGCGGCGTCTGCCGAAAGTTCGAGGGATGGCCGGACGACGACTCCGCTACGGAAAGGATACCTCCTTTGCTCAGCAGTTGCAGGCGCCGGTCGAAGTTCCAGAATATGAAACAGTTTCCGCCGAAGAAGGAGCTGCGGTCGTCCGTAAGAAGCGGCAACCGGTGCGGCGGCAGCAGCCAAA
>JALWJX010000070.1:0-16418 GCA_026996895.1 Candidatus Kapaibacterium sp. | reverse complement strand
GCCAAAGATCGGACCCAACGATCCTTGCCCGTGCGGCAGTGGGCGGAAGTATAAATACTGTCACGGTAAGCGGGGATAAGGTTCTGCCCCAAAAAAGGCTCACCCGTGAGTGTGGTCTCCTTTGCCAGCGAAAGCCAGCGCTTTCGATAAAGGCGCACAGTGGCGTGCCCTTGCCATTGCATTCGCTTCGGTGCACATCCTCATTGAATTACAATGACTTCGTCACTGGTAGTTTTGGGTAGGACTGACTCATCATTGGGCAGGTGGAAGAATAAAAAAGCGCCGCAAAAGCGGCGCCTGCGGTGGGCACTAGTGGATTCGAACCACTGACCTCTACCGTGTCAAGGTAGCGCTCTGGACCAACTGAGCTAAGTGCCCACGTGATCAAAAATGCAAAACTTTTAGTAGTTTTGTAATTTGCTTTCAATTTCAACGGGGTGTTTAAACGAAAAGGGACGGACAATGATTGTACTGGTTCTCTTAGGAGCAGGCATCTTTGCATTGCTAGTTGCCTTTGCCTTTGCACGGCAGGTATTGGCAATTGCTCCGACCGAAGGAGCGGCAAATCCGCAGGAAGCCTCGCGGATGCAGCAAATTGCAGATGCTATTCGGGAGGGCTCGCGAGCGTTTTTGCGGCGCGAATATCAGATCCTGATCCTGTTTATGGTGATCTTCGCCATTATTATCGTGCTGGTCATCGACGATCCCACAACAACCGTGCGGGATGGGCTGTATACAGCGATCAGCTTTCTGGTAGGAGCTGCAACCTCGATCGCTTCAGGATACATCGGCATGTGGATTGCGACGCAGGGCAATGTTCGCACTGCAGCGGCAGCTCGCCAGTCCCTGGCGAGAGCCTTTACCATCGCTTTCCATTCTGGAGCGGTGATGGGATTTGCCCTTACCGGGTTGGCAGTCGTTGGATTGGTCTTTATGTATCTGGTGCTGTCCGGTATTTTGCCACCGATCGAGGAGCATTATCTGATGGAGATTCTCTCTGGTTACGGTCTGGGAGGATCCTCGGTTGCCCTGTTTGCCCGTGTTGGTGGGGGAATTTATACAAAAGCAGCCGATGTAGGTGCCGATCTGGTTGGAAAAGTTGAAGCGGGTATTCCCGAAGATGATCCGCGAAACCCGGCGGTTATCGCTGATAACGTTGGAGATAATGTTGGCGATACTGCTGGAATGGGCGCTGATCTGTTTGGATCCATTGCAGAAAGTACCTGCGCCGCTTTGGTGATCGGCGGTACTGCTTTTGCCTTTGCTCCGGAAGATATCCGGATGTCCGCATTGCTCTTTCCTATTTTTGTCAGTGCGCTCGGCATCGTTGCCAGTTTCGTTTCCCTGTTTGTGGCACGGGTGAAGAAAGAAGCAGATGTGGAAAAAGCGTTGAAGCGGACACTGGTAGTTGCTTCGGTTTTAGTGCTGGTTCTGGCATATCCTTTCGTGCAGATGATGTTACCAGAGCATTTCCAGCTTTCACCCGATGGTCCGCTGTATTCCCGAATGGGGGTTTATGTGAGCATCGCTGCAGGGGTGATCTCAGGATTGCTGATCGGATTACTGACAGAATTTTTTACCTCGAATCGGTACAATCCGGTGAAATCGGTCGCAGAATCGGCGCGCACAGGATCGGCAACGAATATCATCTACGGATTGGCACTGGGGTACAACAGTGCAGTAATTCCGATGCTGCTGATGGCGATCACGGTCGTGCTGGCATACTCGCTGGCGGGAATGTACGGCATCGCGATGGCAGCCATTGGAATGCTGAGCTTTTTGGCAATTGAGTTAGCCATTGATGCCTATGGTCCCGTGGCAGATAATGCTGGAGGAATTGCGGAAATGGCAGGAATGGGGAAGGAAGTGCGCCATCGGACCGATGTGCTGGATGCAGCAGGAAACACAACGGCTGCAATTGGGAAAGGATTTGCCATCGGTTCGGCTGCTTTTACATCGCTGGCGTTGACATCGGCATTTTTAACCCGCGCGCAGTTGTTGCACATCGATATGCTGAAGCCGATCGTGCTGGCGGGGTTGATGATTGGCGCAGCGTTACCCTATGCTTTTTCAGCGATGACAATGCGATCGGTTGGGAAAGCGGCTTTCGATATGATCGAAGAAGTGCGACGCCAGTTTCGGGAAATCAAAGGATTGCTGGAGGGGAAAGCCAAACCTGATTATGCCCGATGTGTGGATATTGCTACCAGAGCATCACTCCGGGAAATGATCGCACCGGGCTTGCTGGTTATCGGGACGCCGCTGGTAATTGGATTTCTCTTTGGGGTGGAAATGCTGGCAGGAGTGCTGATCGGGGCGCTGATTTCTGGCGTGATGATGGCGGTTTCAATGGCGAATTCCGGCGCAGCGTGGGATAATGCGAAAAAATACGTGGAAAAAGGGGAACTGGGAGGCAAAGGATCGGATGTGCATAAAGCAACAGTCGTTGGTGATACCGTTGGCGATCCTTTTAAGGATACGTCCGGTCCCTCTCTGAACATCTTAATCAAGCTGATGGCGATTATCAGTCTGGTCTTCGTACCCTTCTTTAAGGAAATGGGTGGGCTATTGTTGAAGTAGTGTTTCCCGAAAATCCGGCGTGTTGGGTGTTTTGGGGAAAAATGGTATTTTCGCTGTTTGTGTGAAGTAAAACACGGGGCAAGAGCATGCGGAATATGATCAAAACTATCTGGCTTACACTGGGGGTGTTCGTTCTCATTGGAGGGAGTATTTCTGGCTGTGGAAAGCGGGAGGCGAAGGTGGTTACGTCCCGCTACCAGCCGGTTGAAGAGCGGTGGCCCAATGGAAAATATCCGTGGGTGAAGCAGCCATTCCCGGGTCCGGATTCTACGGTACCGCCAGAGATGGGCGGACCGGGATTTGAGAAAATTGCGGAGGATCTGGGCTTTGTGACCTACTCTCCCGCTCCGGAAGAAATGAAGTTTTTTGGTGATCCGCGAGCAAAAGTAGGGGGTGTGTTGCGCATTTTGACATCCCGATTCCCGGCAACGATGCGGATTTACGGGGAAAATTCCAATTACATTGAAAACAGCTACATCGAAGGGATGTGCTATGAGACTTTGCTGGATATTCATCCCGTAACGATGGAATTTATACCGCGGCTGGCGTCGCACTGGAAGATTTCGGATGATAAGATGGAGTTTACCTTCCGCATTGATCCACAGGCACATTTTTCCGATGGAACTCCGGTAACCGCTGAAGATGTCGTTGCGACGTGGCGGTTGCTGATGGACGAAACGATCCGCTTTCCTTCCAGCCAACTGGTTTATGGCAAGTTTTACGAACCGGAAGCAATCAGCAAATATCTGGTGAAAGTGCGATGTAAAAAGCTGAACTGGCGGAATCTGCTGTATTTCGGGGCGGCAATGTCCATTCTATCATCGAAGGAAATTGGACACCTTACGGGGGCAGAATTTCTGGAAAAGTATCAGTTCGAAATGCCGGTTGGTAGTGGTGAATATATTATTTTGCCAAAGGACATTCGCAAAGAGCAGGGCTGGACGCTGACACGCCGTCCGGATTACTGGGCGAAAGACTACCCGATGAATAAGTACACCGGCAATTTTGACTACATCGTGTTTGACGTGGTCAAGGACAACATTTCGCTGATGTATGAGAAGTTCAAAAAAGGGGAAGGCGACATCTTCACCTTCGGAGCGCTTACCATTGAGCAGTGGGTTACTGATACCAATTATAAAGCGCTCAAAAACGGGTGGATTCGGAAGCGCTGGGTCTATAATGATCGCCCGGCGGGGACCAATGGGTATGCCTTCAATATGCGGGTTGAGCCGTTCAATGATATCCGGGTACGCAAAGCGTTTGCGTATCTGCACAATCGACCCAAAATCATTGAGAAGTTGCTGTACAACGAATATTTGCCACTCCATTCGTACTATGCCAATACCGTGTACGAGAATCCGGACAATCCCCGGTATGACTATGATCCGGACAAAGCGGCGCAACTGCTGGCAGAAGCGGGATGGAAAGAACGGAATGAAAATGGGATTCTGGTCAAAGACGGCAAGCCGTTTGTGATTGAATTTGGCATCCCCAAAATCATTGAGAAATTTGTTACGCCGTATAAGCAGGAACTGCGGAAAGCAGGCATTGATCTGCGCCTGAAATTCCAGGATGGCAATACGCTGTGGAAAAACGCAATGAACCGGAATTTCAAGCTTTACTTCATCAATTGGACGGGATTGGTGTTCCCAAATCCGGAAACTTCCCTTCATAGCTCGCTGGCGGATAAAAAGAACAACAACAACCTGGAAGGATTCAAAAGTCCGACGGTCGATTCGCTGCTTGCGGTCTATGACACGACCTTCTCGGCTGCAAAGCGCATTGAGATTATCCGGCGCATTGATAAAATCGTAATGGATTCCTGCAAAAACGCGCTGGGATGGTATCCGAAAGCCTTGAAGTTTGCATATTGGAACAAATTTGGAATGCCGGAATATGTCCTGTCCCGCTTTGGCACCCCGGTAAGCTCGGCAATGGGATTGTGGTGGTACGATGAACAGAAGGCGCAGGAGCTGGAGAAGGCAATACAGGAGAATCGGAAAATCCCGGATCCAGGACCGAAGCACGTGCGGTGGTGGAAGGAATTACAGCAGCGGCAGGGAACGAAACTCGGCGAAACAGAATAGCGGCGACAGGCGATGTTGTACCAATACTTTTTGCGCCGGTTTCTGCTGACCATTCCAACCTTCTTAGGAGCGACTATTGTGGTGTTTTTTATTGTGCAGTTGGCGCCGGGCGGTCCGCTGGAGCAGCGCATAATGCAGTTGCAGCAGGCGGCGGCTGCTGAAGGAGGTGGAGGGGATGTGTTTGGCACGACAGAGATTCCTCCAGAAGCTATCGAGGAGCTAAAGCGTTTTTATGGCTTCGACAAGCCGATCTATCTGCGGTATCTCATCTGGCTGGGAGTCTATCCCAGAGAAACGGACTATCAGTACCTCCGTCCCGGCAAGCCAAAACCAGTCGGCGAAGGAGTACGCTTGATGGTAGTCAAAGAAAATGGCCAGTATAAGCTGGTCAATGCAGACGATCCATCGCAGCCGGTTGAAGGATGGTACATCGGAAAAGAACGGGAGCGGTTTGGAGAGACGGTGGTAGAAATCTATCGCAAAGAGTTTAGCGGTATTCTGACCGGGAATTTTGGAAAATCGTTTGTGTATCAGGAACCAGTGTTGAATCTTATCAAGGAACGCATTCGTATTTCTTTGCAGTTTGGGTTGATTGCTCTCATCTTGAGCTATGTGATCTGCACATACCTGGGCATTCAAAAGGCGCTGGAGCACGGTACACCGTTTGATCTGGTGACCAGCATCTTGGTGTTTATTGGGTACTCCATCCCCGGCTGGGCGCTGGGTGCGGTGATGTTGATCCTGTTTGGGGGTGGCAGTTTCTGGGATGTTTTCCCGCTTGGAGGATTCCAATCGCCGGACTATGAATCGCTTTCGTTTTTTGAAAAAATCTGGGATCGGGCGTACCACGCCATCTTGCCGACGTTGTCCTACACCATTTCCAGCTTTGCAACGCTGACAGTGCTGATGAAAAATTCTTTGTTGGAGAATTTGAGCCAGGACTATATCCGCACCGCTTTTGCTAAGGGACTGAGTGAAAAGCGGGTCATCTGGCTCCACGCCTTGCGGAACTCTGTTATTCCCATCGCTGCAAATATCGGATTTATCATTGGGGTGTTTGTAACAGGCTCATACTTTATTGAGCTGGTGTTCAACATTGATGGATTTGGCAAACTCTCGTTTGAGGCAATCTTAACGCGGGATTACCCCATTGTGTTTTCTTTTGCGGTGATTGCTGTGTTGATCAAGCTATTCGGAGCGATTTTCTCCGATATGGTGCTGGCGATGGTTGATCCAAGAATACGGTTCCAGTAGGAAGAGTGTAAATGAATCGGACGGAACAGCAACAGAAAGCGCAGCCGCCGAAGTCCCTGACGGTGATGCAGCGACGGTGGCGGAAGTTTAAACGCTTGAAGCGGGGATACTACTCTTTCCTTATCCTGCTGGGAGCGTATATCCTGTCCTTTTTCCTACCACTGCTGGTGAATAACCGTGCTATTGCGGTTCGGTATAATGGCGAGTGGTATTTCCCCGCTGTGAAGCAAATGTTGGTGGAGAATTTTCTCATCGGTAAACTTTTCGGGATGAATTATTTTTACAGCGGGAAGTTCTTTGGGCAGGAGGACAATCCCGGTGAATGTAATTACCGACGGCTGAAGGAAGAGTGGGAGGCAGAAGGCAGCGATAACATTGTCATTATGCCGCCATATCCGTACGGTCCTATTGAGGATATCGGGGTTGAGGGAAATGAGCCGTTTATGGCACCGTTCGAGACCAAAGATGGTTCGGCACCGCGTCTGTTTGGTACCGATGACCGTGGTCGCGACGTTTTTGCCCGAATGGCGTACGGATTCTTTGTGTCTATCTCCTTTGCCTTGATTCTGGCATTCTTCGAATACGCAATCGGCGTCCCCTTAGGCGGTATGCTGGGATACTTTGGCGGAAAGTTTGATATTTATATGCAGCGACTCATTGAAATCTGGTCATCCCTTCCCACACTGTTTCTGATCATTATTGTTGCCTCGATCGTTCGCCCGAATTTTATTCTGCTGATTATTTTGCTTTCTCTGGTGCGCTGGGTGGGGATTACAACCTTAATGCGGGCAGAGTTTTATCGGGAAAAAGCCAAGGATTACGTTGCCGCTGCGGTCTCTATTGGAGTGCCAACGCATAAAATTATGTTGAAGCATATTTTGCCAAACTCTCTGGTCCCGATCATTACGTATTTCCCCTTCTCGATCGTTGCCGGTATCGCTGCGCTGGTGGGATTGGATTTTCTGGGATTCGGTTTGCCACCGCCAACGCCGAGTTGGGGACAGATGATGAGTGTGGGATTGCAGCATTTGACCAAGTGGTGGCTTGTGATCGTTCCGCTGTCTGCAATGTTTTTGACCTTGCTGCTGGTCGTGTTCATTGGCGAAGCGATTCGCGAAGCCTTCGATCCAAAAGTCTTTTCACGGTTGCGGTAACAAAGGAACGGAGCAAGTGGCAGAAGCATTGGTTCAAATACGGGATTTGCGAACATACTTCGATATCGAGGGAGCAACGGCAAAAGCCGTCGATGGTGTCAGCTTCGATATTCTCAAAGGGGAAGTGCTGGGATTGGTAGGAGAATCAGGCTCCGGAAAGTCTGTGACTTCTTTGTCGATTATGAAGTTGATACCGCAGCCACCGGGCTTTATTGCGGGCGGCGAAATCTGGTATAAAGGGCGGGATTTGCTCAAGCTCAGCTACGAAGAGATGTACAAGGTGCGGGGCTATGAGATCGCAATGATCTTTCAGGAGCCGATGACCTCGCTCAATCCGGTGTATACCATAGGCATGCAGCTTATTGAGACAGTGTTAGCACACGAAGACGTGAGCGAGGAAGAAGCGCGTCAGCGGGCTATTGAAATGCTGCGCGCCGTTGGCATACCGGATCCTGCAAAGCGGCTCAAAGATTATCCGCACCAGTTCTCCGGGGGAATGCGGCAACGGGTTATGATTGCAATGGCACTGATCTGTAATCCCGCCCTTTTAATTGCAGATGAACCGACAACGGCGCTGGATGTGACTATCCAGGCGCAGATCCTGGATTTGATGCTGGAGCTGAAAGAAAAGCGGCAGGAAGCAGCTATTCTGCTCATTACCCACGACCTTGCAGTGGTTGCTGAAACCTGCGATCGAGTCGTGGTGATGTATGGCGGAAAGGTTCAGGAGATTGCGGAGATCCACGAGTTGTTTACCAATCCGCTTCATCCCTATACGCAAGGGTTGCTGGAGTCCATTCCGTTGCCAGAGAAACAGCAGCGCAAAGCACGATTGAAAGCCATTCCCGGCAACGTTCCCAGCATCTTAGAGCTGCCGCAGGGATGTAAGTTTTGTACCCGGTGTCCGGTGAAAATTGATATTTGTGATACGGTCGAGCCTGATCTGGTTGAAGTTCGCCCCGGCCATTTTGTTCGCTGCCACCTGGTTCAGCCGGAAATATCCACAAATGAGCAAAAGTCTAATGGCAGCTCCCAACAGTGATCAAAAAGACATTTTGCTGGAAGTTGAAGGGTTAAAGGTTTATTTCCCCGTTTATGGCGGTGTGCTACAGCGCAAAGTTGCAGAGGTCAAAGCCGTCGATGGTGTCAGCTTTACCGTTCACCGGGGAGAAACACTGGGTCTCGTTGGCGAATCAGGGTGTGGTAAGACAACGGTGGGGCGAGCTGTTGTGAATATTCTCCGCCATATCGCCCCCGATGTCTACTTGGATGGGCACGTGCATTTCTACGTGAATGGCAAAGCCGTTGACTTCCTGCGACTTTCCAAAAAAGAAATGAAGCCGTATCGCCGCTATGTGCAGATGATTTTCCAGGATCCTTATGCATCGCTCAACCAGCGGCTGACAGTGGAGCAGATTATCGCCGAGCCGATGGAATTACACCATCCGGAAATGGGAGAGAAAGAAATTAAGGAAAAGGTTGCCTGGTTGCTGGAAAAGGTTGGCTTGCAGCCAGAATACGCGATGCGGTTTCCGCACGAGTTCTCCGGTGGACAGCGGCAACGGATTGGTATTGCCCGCGCGCTGGCAACCAATCCCGATCTCATCGTCTGCGATGAGCCGGTCTCCGCCCTGGATGTTTCCGTACAGGCGCAGGTGATCAATTTGATGGAAGATTTGCAGGAAGAGTTTGGACTGGCGTATATTTTTATTGCACACGATTTGTCAGTGGTGGAGCATATTAGCGACCGTATTGCCGTGATGTATCTGGGACATATCGTGGAGATTGGAGATTCAGAGGAGGTCTATTTCCATCCGAAGCATCCGTATTCCAGAGCACTTCTTTCTGCTGTACCGCATCCTGATCCATCGCGCAGAGGAAAGAAACGCATTGTGTTAGAAGGCGATGTGCCCACGCCGTTAGCGAAACCCAGCGGTTGTCCCTTCCGTACACGTTGCCCCATTGCACGTCCGGAATGCGCCGAAGCAGTGCCACCACTCATCGAGAAATCACCGGGACATTGGGTTGCCTGTCCGTATGTAGAGTAGCACTTCCTGAGTCGGTAGCAGGTGGAAGAATCCACGCTGGAGTGTGCGCTCTTGATGGATGCACGCCTGAGAACATGTGCTTCTGATGAGCTGGGAGCGCTGGCTGTCGCCGGCAAAGAAGATGCATCCTAAGGTGCGCACTCCCGGTAGGGCGGAACGCTTGCGGCTGGGAAGAGCAGGTTGGTGAAGGAGGCAGAAGTCATCGGAGAAGGAAGCAGCGATTCAGTCAGCACGAAACTATTTGGAGAATTGACTTTGCAGGATCGGAGTATCAGGGGAATCCAGCTTGAGAAATCCTGTGCCTATAGGGATGCCGCGATAGCGCACGATGACAACTCCCGCTTCTGTGCACTGAATGCAGTTGTCCATCGAGAGTGGGAAACGGGCGACCGCAAGGTAAGACTGGAGCGCTGAGCGATCCGGAAGCTCTACCACGTGTTTCGTTGCCGCCGTTCCGAAAAAGCGGGCAGCAGCGGAAGTAATCTTGGGAATTTTGCCGCCCAGCTTCAGCGCCGGAATACCAATTGCCATCGGCTCCGGCTTCTGTGGTGGTTGGTGCGCAGGATGCGTGAGTGCAAGCGTCTTGAGATTTTGTTGCAACCACTGGTACTGCTGTAGGAGGTCAAGGGGAAGACCGAAACGGTGGTGCAAATACTGCAGCAGCGGGGTAAGAATGTCCGGGGGACACGGTTGCCATCGCTGAAATTGCTCGGACCGGAATTTCATTGGCGTTTTCGGAGTAGGGCAACATAGAAGCCACCAGTGTCATTCTGGTGAGGATACACGCGTAGTGTGTGGCGAAGGTTGCGGTTCAGTTCGTGTCCCTGCCACGCAGTTAATCCGGGAGAAAAAGTGAAATTGGGAATGGTAATTGGGAGGATTTCCAGTTGATCCGGAAAGAGCTGGAGAACCTGATCCACAACCATTTCATTTTCTTCAGGTGCGTACGTGCACGTGGAGTATGCAATGATGCCACCGGGGCGACATACTTCCACTGCTCGCTTGAGCAGAAGCAGTTGCCGCTTTGCTAAGCGCTCGGAGAAGTGGAGGGAGCATTGTGCCAAAACCGTCGGCGTTTTTCGGGACGTTCCTTCACAACTGCACGGAACATCGACCAGCACGCGGTCGAACGTTCCATTACGGGGTGAGAAAGAAGTGCCATCGCTGACCAGAATGCTAACGTTGATGAGACCAAGTCGATCGACGACAGCCCGGATAGCGCCCACCCGATGACGGTTGTGATCGTTCGCAACCACGGTTCCGGTGTTTTGCATCATTACTGCTATTTGTGCCGTTTTGTTGCCCGGTGCAGCGCACAGATCCAGGATCCGTTCGTTGGGTTTCGGTTGTAAGAGGTAAGGGGGAAGCAGGGAGACTTCTTCCTGGATGTGGAAAAGTCCTGCAAAGTATGCCCACATTGTTCCGGGACTGGGATGTTCGGACTGGACACGGAAAGCGCCGGGATACCAGGGCAGCGGCGTTACCGCGATGCCTTCTTCGCGCAAAATTGCCACTAACTCCTCCGGTGTGATGCGCAGCGTGTTAGTCCAGAGAACCGTGGGCAGCGGATGCTGGAGACTTTCCAGAAAGGCTTCCCACGCTGGAATGATAGCTCGATATCGTTCTAAGTGTTCGGTGGCGAGCTCCATAGAATTTTGTCCTCTGGTAGAGTGAATGCCTGGACTTTGCCGGTTTCAGGATCGCGAAACGAAAGATGAACGGCTGTGAGGTGGAGCCAGCCAGTTGGCGACGGAATTCCTCCGTAAGTGCGATCGCCGATGATGGGAAATCCAGCAGCGGCTAAGTGCCGGCGGATCTGGTGCAATCGTCCAGTTTGCGGTGTTAGGGTCAGCAGAGAGACGTCCCGTTCGGCATCGTACTGGTCCACGGTATAGAAGGTTCGGGCAGGTTTCCCATCGATGGGAGTGTCAAAATAGCCAGTTGCCGGGAGTTGCGTCGTAACATTTCCAGAGACTTCTGCGCGATACACTTTTTGCACCCGGTGTTCTCGAAATAGTGCTGACAGAGCAGCCGCTGCCGTACGAGAGTGCGCCAGCAGGAGTAATCCCGAAGCCTCTCGATCCAATCGGTGGATCAGAAAAGCCGGTCGCTGCAGTGATTGGGTAGCATAGCGGAGAAGAGAAGTGTGATCTCCAAATTTTGTTCCCTGCGAAAGCACGCCCGGTGGTTTGTACCAGACCGTAAGTCGCTGATGGTCTGCCAGAAGCTCTGGAGTGGGAAGCTGAAGCTTTTCTAAGGCTGGATCGTAGTAAATTTCGAGAAAGTCACCGGGGCGTACCCAGGCTTTTGCCCGGCGAATTCGGCGAAGCCGGCGGCTGGGACGTCGGATCCATACCGCTCCACGATTGAGAATTTTTTTGATGTGGGTCCTGGAAAAAGGAAGATGTTCCGCTAAGACGTTGAGCAGCCATCCGGCTTCCTGGACACGAAATCGGTAGATGTGCCGCTGCGTAGGAGTTTGCAAATCCTTCATTGCTCTCCGTTTGTTTGCTTGTGGTATTAAGACACTTAAAACATCCTGTTGGTGTGCACAGACACCGCTGAATGTGAGTGAGAGCCGCGTTGGTATACCCGCTGAAGTGTGCGCTTTCCTGGGAACGCCGAGTTTCGTCGGCAAAAAAGTCAGCAGGCTATTGGGCAAAAAGCAGGCAGCGGTACCATCGATGAGCCGTTTGGATCATCAGAATCACCGGACCGAGAGTTGCAAGTGGAAGGCGCTGATGGAAATCTGGCGTCAGGCTGGTAGCTTGCAGGAATCGTTGTCCATTGAGTGTATACAAATGGACAGTAAATGGTGGAGGAACCGCAGAAAGCCTCAGAGTAAAGTTCCGGATAGTGGCGGTAAATGGCAGGGATAGTTGACTGATGAGCACGCTGTTGACAATGACTTCAACTTCTTCCGAAAAAGCGGAACACCCGGTTGAATCCGTAATTCGTACTTTGTAGCGTCCGTTTTGTGTCACGACGTAGCGCTGCTGTGTCGCCCCGGCAATGGGAGTGTTGTTGCGATACCATTGATAGCTGTCCGCTGCTGAAGCGATGAGCGTATCGCCACGTTGGGTAATCTGTGGCGGCGGTGGTGAAGGGCGAACGGTGACGATCACCGTGTCGGTATTCGCACATCCGTACTCATTGATCCCGCGAACAATGTATGTTGTGGTTTCCGTGGGGAAGGCAATGGGAGTGGGAGAGGTCGGATCGTTTAAACTCTCTGTCGGTTCCCATAGGTACTGTGTTCCACCAGTGACGGAAAGGAATGCCGGTTCGCCCTGACAGATGGAAGTGTCTGCCGAAGCGCGAATCTGAGGGCGAGGGTAAGCGGTTACCGTAAAACGGCGCGTTGTACTGCACCCGTTCGAATCAGTGACAGTGACAGCGTACGTTCCTCCGTCGGTGATTGGAATGGCTGCTGTTGTGTCGCCGGTCGACCACTGATAGCGTGCAAATGGTTCTCTCACGCGCAGCCATATTGTATCCCCCTGACACAAGGCGGAGTCACCGTCGATGGTTGGCAATGGCATTGTGTTGCGGAGTGTGTCCGAAAGCGTTCCCACAACCGGATCGGTGGCAAGAACCCGGAGGAAAAAGAAAGGGTTTTCCAGAAGGTCTGCCAGGGGAAAGAGGAAAGATACGGAACAATGGGCTGTGAGACGATGCAGAGTATCGCTGCGAGTGGGCTGTTCCAGAATAAAAACGAACTGGTTGTTGGGCGCAAATTGCCCGCGCGTTGTGAGCGTTCCCTGCAAAACAGGATTATGGCAATCGATAATGGTGGCATCGATGGTCAGCATCAACGCCGCTGATGGTTGAAACAGCACCAGACCACGATTGGTCCCGATCCAGATGCGGTCGGCAGCGGGAGTGCACAGAGAACGAACGAAAAAGTCGGGAAGCGGGGAGTTTGTCGGTTGCCAGCTTTCCCAGCCGAAACCATCGGTCATTGCCAATCCGCCTGCACGAGTTCCGATCCAGACAGCGCCACACGGATCTGCTGTGATCGTTTTGATCCAGTCGTGCGGTAACGGAGACGTTGCGGCGGTGTAGAATGACCAGGAAGAATCAGGCAGGGACAGTTTGACCAATCCATTGCCCCAGGTAGCAATCCAGATAGCATCCGTTGCGGCATAGAGTGCCAGGACGATATTGGAAGGCAAAGGAGAATTGTCCATTGCGTATCGTTTCCACCGTTGTTGGTGGAGTACGGCAACACCCGCATTTTCCGTCCCAATCCACACATCTCCAGAAGGAGCTATAGTGATTGCCTGAATGTTGTTCGAGGGAATGCCAGAATTTTGCGTTGTGTAGCCAGTCCATTGCTGAAGATACCATCGGAAAACGCCGCCAGCCGTAGCAAACCACACACTCCCATCGGGTGCTGCTGCTATAGCACGGATTTTGTCATTGCCCAGTCCTGAATTCTGCGTCGTGTACTGATACCAGCGTGACTGATCCAGCATTGCAACGCCAGAGCGGGTACCAACCCAGAGACGTCCTTGCGCGTCAATAACCAGAGCGGTAATCACACTGTCAGGAAGAGCGGAATTCGAAGGCGTAAACCGTGTCCATAGTTGCGCAGCATATCTCAAAAGTCCCCGTGGTGTTCCAATCCACACAACTCCAGGCGCACTTTCGCAGACTGCCGTGATCGTATCAGTAGGAAGCTGCGAGTTCTGCGTGTTCCAGATCATCCACTGGTCCGCCTTGAGCAGAGGAGGAAGCAGCCATCCTGTCACCAGCAGCAAGAAACACACCATTGCTAATTGGGCAAGGCTGCCAGGCGTTTTTTGAGCTCTTGAATAATGGGAACTGGCGATGGATCAACATTGTTCATCAGCGCCAACCAGTAGCTGACCCAGTCGCCAAGGTAAATAAGCGATATAAGGCGGGTGAGAAATTTTGTTCCCTGGCCTTCGAGTGTAAAAACTTCCTGGGTATATTGCCGCAGAATATCGGCAGAAATGGCTACCCGTGCCTGAATGCGTGGATGATCGAGGGGATCGTGGAAAAAGACTGGCACAAAAGCAGAACGGAGCTGTTCGGGAAATTGCCAGCCGTTGATTTCATTGTGATTCATTTCAGGGAGAAGATTGCCGAAAGCCAGTTGTTTTGCATTTTCCTGAATTTGTGCTCGCCATCGAGCATTGACTGCTGCAAGATGATCGGTGGAGGAGTAAAAAACGGGGATCTTGCCGTAAAAATGCGTTGCCAGTTGTAAAGCCGGGTTATCAGGGACCAAAGCACTGTAGTGAAGGCTCAACTGTGCCAGCAACTGTCGAGTCTCTTCAATGCTTTGATTGAATTGCTGCTCGGCTCGACCTGGAAACACCTTGTAGCGAAGCAGGAGGCGCAGGAGAGTAAAAAACAGGAAACCGAAAGCACACCGGGGTTGGTATCCGGAGGGGATCAAGACCAGCACGTAATGATAATCCCGCGCCAGCTCTGCTAATTTTCCTCCGGAAGTAATACAAATGACCTGACGGGTATGGTGCCTGGCTTCCTCTGCAAAGGAAAGCGTTTCCTCTGTGTTACCAGAGTAGCTCACAGCAATAGCTAAGGTACGGTCACTTTGAGCTGGAGGGAAGTGGTAGCTCTGGTGTACCTTGACTTCGAGACGCCGAATTTCCTCAGTGGCGTGAGTAAGATCTCGGAGGACAGCGCCGCCAATAGCAGAGCCTCCCATTCCTCCAACAACGATCGTTTCAACAAACTGAATTCCTCTATCTCGCGTGGGGACCGAATCCGCTATGCTCATTGCCTGCTGAATCTGCTGGGGAAAATTTCGCAGAACTTCAAACATTCGCTCACTGTCCAGACTCTGCCTGCGACGATCGAGTTCTTGGAAATCGAGATTGCGAGGAAACACCACGGTAGCTGGCATACTGCTTTCCTGATTATTCCTTGCGCTCTGCTGTAGTACAAAAATACAAAAAGTCAAAGAAAAGACAGAAAGCGCAGGGGAAACCCCAGGGTATTGTACATTAGGGGAGATCTTTGTATATTTGTAAAAAAGTGGCTGGCAGAAAGCGAATGGATAGAACACAAAACGTGGTATAAAGGTTACAGTGACGAAGAAAGTTTCACAAATTCAGAGGAGCGAACTATGCGACGCCTGTTTTGGTTCCCGATTTTAGTAGTATTCTGGAATCTATTTACCATTCCAGCATCTTCTCAGTTAGTCTTTGATGTTGCAGGAGGAGCAGGAAGTATTCAACAGTGGTATGCAGGCTTTTGGTACAATCCTTATCATGATCTTTACTACACGGTGAAACACCAGTATCTCGTTCGGGCTTCGGATATGCAGGCGGCGGGTATGCCACCAGGGCTAATCGTGGGAGTAGCAGTTCTGGTGCGCAATGTGTCACCAGGGATGGACCCTCGGCAAATGACAATCAAGTTTGGATTGACAGATGCAACCCAAATGCCTTTGGGGTGGAACGCACCTTTTATAACAGGACTGACGGAAGTGTATTCCAACCCCAGTTTCGTACCGCAGCCGAATCAGTGGAATGTCCACATGTTCTCAACGCCGATCCAGTGGGATGGGCAGTCGAACGTAGCATTGGAGTTTTGTAGTTACCGCTCTGGATGGACTGGACGGCGAGCAGAATGTTGGATAACTTCGACCAATCCACCTGTTCCGTCGTTCAAGTATCGGTGGCGAGATTTTGGTAACTGGTGTAATATGACAACAGGAGTAACGTGGTCTTACCATATCTGGCGCCCCGTATTTCGCTTCTTTGTTCAGACCGGCATCACCGAATCCTTCCCCGATGATGTAGACCCGCGGCGGATTCTCCGCTCTGGCGAGGTGTACGACGGCAGCGATGCAGCGCATCCGCATCCCTACCTGAAGTTCCGCACCTCACCGGGACAGCAACTGCAATTGACCTACAAGATCGTGGGACCACTTCCCTCCCTCAATCCCATCTACATCGCCCACGAAACAGGCAATCCGAATGATACAATCCTGGATTACACTGCCACTGGCAGTGGAGAGGTCACGTTTGAAATTCCGGCAGCCAAAGGGACAGCCGCCGGACAGAACGGTGCGCTGGATCTGAGCAACATACCGGGAGGGTCCTACCGGCTCATTGCCAGCTACTCGATGCCGGGCTATACGCAGCAATGGGTCAAAGACTTTATCATTGCGTATGCCAATGATATGTCGGTGCGGGAAGTGGTCAGTCCGTACACGAACGATCCGCCACGGAACTTTAAGTATCCGCAGGGCGTGCCGATCGATGTGGTGGCGAAGTTTCAGAACGTGGGATTGA
>JALWJX010000069.1 GCA_026996895.1 Candidatus Kapaibacterium sp. | reverse complement strand
GGGGGGAAGGTGACGGTGCCAGTGGTGGTGGTGCGATAGCGGAAGGTGGAGTGTGACTGGGAGCGCCGGCTTTCGTCGGCAAAGTGCACGCTGAAGTGTGCGCTTCTGGTGGATGTGTAGGGGCGACCGGCCGGTCGCCCCCTGCGGGAGCGGGTGATGGCGACCAGCAGGTCGCCCCTGCGGGAGGTAGTGATTATCTGCTGCTGTTTTTGTAACTTTGCACCGATGGAGAAATCCGGCAGTGGTGATTGAAAAAAGGAGCTGGAATGGAAAATGTTGCTTGCTGTCGAGGCCTCAGGGTGATCACCATTGTTATCCTCGGATGGTATGGAGGGTCAGCAATCGCTGGTGATCCACCTTCTTCGTCGTCGTGGGTGCGGTTGTCCGGAAACGTGCAGGTGATAGGAGAGTATAATCAGCAGCAGGGGTCTGGAGCTTTTTATCGGTATCCGTTTGCAGATCGCTTTGTGGGACGTGTCCTGCTCTCTGCTCGCCTGACGCTGTTTGATCAAATTCAATTGCCATTTCAATTGCGGCTGACCAATCGGGAAGTGGGGTATCGACAACCGTTCAATCAGTTTGGTGCCAGTTTGCAGGCGGCACGCTGGTTGCGACTCTATGGCGGGTATTTTTCGTTGACCTTCTCTCCGCTGACGTTCGGAGATCAGCGGATCTTAGGCGGCGGCATTGAGTTGACACCTGGACCGTTCTACATTGGCTTTCTGTATGGACTGGGGCGTCACGCCCGCCTGCCACAGGGAGCATTTCCGGGAGAATATGACCGCTGGTTCTGGGCACTGAAAGCAGGGGTGCAATCCTCTGATGGGGTGACAGTACTGCTGTCGTTAATGCACGCTATGGATGATTCAACCTCTCTGCCGGATACACTCCAGTTGCCAGCGATGGAGAACCTTGCGGGATCCCTAATGCTGGGACTGCCGCTGACTTCTGTGCTCCATTTCCGCGGAGAGGTTGCCGTTGCTGCCTTTACCCGCGACCTCCGCTTTCCCGAAACGTCGTCGGCAGAGAGTATCCCTCGATGGATTTTTGTTCCCCGCTATTCCACCAGTGTTGATGGAGCGGCAAAGGTGGAGCTGACCCTCAACCCGCGCAGCTGGTGGAATGTGCGCTTCCGCGGTGAATGGATAGGTCCCGGCTACGTAACGCTCGGATATACGCAGTTGATCAATGACATCGGGCGAATTACGCTTGCACCAACAGTTCGATTGCTCAATTCCCGACTCATTCTCAGCGGATCGATTGGGCTTCAGCAGAACAATTTGCTTCAGGACAAGCTGGCGACAACACAGCGCCTCATTGGATCTGTAAATCTGTCAGCACAACTCAGTTCTGCTGTCAGTGTTGCTGCTTCCTATACCAATTACGGCATTCGTTCCAATCATGTCAACGACACGCTGCGCGTGTCTACCATCTCTCAGATGTTCAACCTCAATCCTTCCTTCCGGTTTCTGACGGGAGCCCTTCGACATTCCATTGCCGCTGGGTATTCCTATTCCAGCGTTGTGGATCACAATGTGGTGACAGCGCAGCAGCAGCAATTTCAGGGGCATTCTCTCAACATTGCCTATTCCCTGCAACTACCGAACAACTGGATTTTTACCACCACCATTTTTGGATCGAAGAACGAAGCGGGAGAAAATCCAGCGCCCGGTATGCTCAACATCAGCGAGACGATCCGTGTGCCGGTATTCAAGTCGCTGGAACTGCTGGGCAGTGCTGGATACGGCATACAGGAAGTGGCATCACAGCAGTCGGAAAATTTCTTTCTTCGATTTTCCGGGCATTATTCGCTGAAACCGTTTGGCAAGTTGTCCCTGCTGTTTCTGCTCCAGTCCACAACATCGGAAAATTCGGAAGTACAGTTTCTGCGAGGGTCGGTGCGCTACAGTGTGAATTGGTAGTTCGCTCCACTGCCCGGTACAGTACGGTTACCTGACTGAGGGGAGTGGTTTTGGAAATGACAACAAGTAGTCGGTTCAATCGATACAGGAGTTTTCTGATGAAATTATGGCTCCAATGTCTTATTTTGAGTATCCTGTTCCCACTGGTGATTTTATCCCAGCCGCTGCAGATCCAGAATGTTGAGATTCAGCGACCAACGCCAGCCGCACTGTCAGAGTGGAGCCGCAATCCGAAAATTGTCCAAATTTTCATCCGGAACGATAGCAGCAAGTATGTGTATTCGGACATCCGGGTGATTTTCGAGATCCAGAAGGACGGCAAGCCCATTGTAACAATGGATCCCAACGATCCAGCCGTTCCGCGCTTTCACTTTCCGCCGGGAATAACGGTACTAACCGGACCGGACATCGCACCACCTGAACTGTATCAGTCCGGTGCTATCGATATTGCAGATCCCGCCATAGAGCGGCAGGCGCTTCGCACGCAGCAGTTACCTGAGGGAATGTATACGTACTGTGTCTGGCTGTTAGATGCTACCGGTAGGGTGCTGCATCGGTATGCTGTTTGTCCAATCTTTGAAATCCTGTTGCCGGAGCCTCCGATGCTGTTAGCGCCCAAGGATCGATTTGATCTTCCCGATCCAGATCACTCGCTGCCGCTATTCCAGTGGACGAGTATTGCACCGGTACCGCCGGATGTTTCACCGCAGTATCGACTGCTGATCGTTCCCGTTTTTGCAGACCAGTCACCGCGAGAAGCCATTGACCGGAATACGCCACTGTTTGAGCACGTGGTAACGGGCGTTTCTTATCAGTATCAATTTGGCGATCCATCGTTCCGATCGATTACGGGAGCAAAGCGATTTGCCTGGCAGATTCAGGCACTGGACCAATTTGGTCGCCCCATAGCCGTTCGTGGTGACAATGAGGGCAAAAGTGAGATTGCCGTTTTTGGATTTGCTTCCGGTCGTTCATCAGAGAAAGGAGAAACGCCCCGGCGATTGCGGCTTATACCTCATTGGCCCCAAAACGGCGATACCATTCCGTGGCGACATCCTCTGCTCATCGTCCGTTTTGAGCCGTACAGCGATAGTCTGCGCGGCGCACGATTTGAGGTCTTTGTAGAAGGTGAAGGTGTGCGGTTGACGAACGAACGGAATGTCCGCTGGCCCCAGGGTCCGGCGCGTTCGCAGGGAGTGTCCCCGGAGCGGGCGACGTATCACTTTGTGAATGCGGTCAATGACGATGGGGAAAGTATGGATTGGTCGGATCAATTACAGCGGGGACAGTCGTATCGCTGGTGGGTTCGAGCAACCTTCCGATGGGCAGATGGAAGTACGACGGTCGTCGAAACGGAACCCCGGATTTTTACGCCTGGGCTTCGTAAGCCGCACCGTGAAGCGCCACCGGGGATGGCGCGGTTTCCGCAGGGGACGCAGGTACGGCTGCGGTGGCAGACCCCGGTGCCGGCTGCGCTGAACTATACCCCTGAAGAAATGGTGTCGATCATTCGTCGCCGTTCATTTCTTCACATCCCGTGGGCACAGGAGCAGGTGCGGATTGAGGTTGCACGGGATTCAGATTTTCGGAGTGTTGTAACGACTGCAACGACACAGCATCCGGCGTCGGATCTCTACCGGATTGGCGATGAATGTGCGGAATTCTTCCAGCCCAGGCAGCTTCAGACACCGCCGCTGACAACGACGGGAACGTACTACTGGCGGGTTCAGTATCTGGATGATGACGGGAATCCATACCTGACCGGTCCGGTGTGGCGATTTCAGATCGTTGGGGAAGAAAGTGAGCCGATCGATCCCACCACCTGTCTGGTGCTTCGGCCTCTAACGCCGGAAGGTACCATATCGATGGCGCAACCAGTGTTCCGGGGCGTGGTCCAGCCATCAGTGCAGCCAGCCGGTATACGCCGTGGGTGGGTGAAAGTCTGGCGGATGGAATCAGAAGATGAAGATTCGGCGACAGTTGTAGCGCGGATACCGGTGTTCCATCGAGCATTTGAAGGGAGTGATTTCGCCAGCTTTGCGCCGTATGCTGCCGGCGCAGCGCAGGTGGTGTTCCGTACCATTAACACCACCGGCGCAACGGTGACCTTTACCGCAGACGTTGGGCAGTGGTATTTGTGGCAGTTTGGGTTTGAGGTTGATGCAGCAACAGTTCGGGAGGATGGCGTCGACTGTGAGCGAACGGTGATCACCAGTCGCGTTGCCCGCTTTCAGTATCAGCCTGACGAAGGACCGTGTGTCTATCGGTGTGAAACGCCGCCTGTGACGAACAGGACACCGCGCAGCGAGCCACTTGCCGTTGGCGATCGTATTGCCATTGGCGCTTTTACGCTCACCATTACCCAACTGGAAAATGCGTCACCGACGGCGTTGCGAGGGCGGGGTGTGATCGAAATTCCGGCGTTCCGATTGCCAACTGCTGGTAGTGGAATGCGGCTGCTGGT
>JALWJX010000068.1 GCA_026996895.1 Candidatus Kapaibacterium sp. | reverse complement strand
GGCGGGTACGACGGGATTTGGAGCGATCAAAGGCGCCTGGAGCAAGTGGTGCCGATGCCCGTTGCGTCCTCCCTGTTTTGCGGTTTTTTCGTAGTTTTGTAGCTTCACAAAAGAGAAGGACAAGCGCTGGATTTGAGGATGAGTGAAACGCCGAAGTTAATTCTGCCGGACATACCGAACCTCCATCAACTGGATGTGTATTTGCAGCACGGAGGCTTTGAAGGGTATCGCAAGGCAATTTCGATGACGCCGGAGGAAGTGATAGAAGAAGTGAAGAAATCGAAGTTGCGAGGACGGGGAGGAGCGTGTTTCCCAACCGGTTTGAAGTGGAGTTTTATGCCGAAGGATACGGATAAACCGAAGTATCTGGTGGTCAATGGAGATGAATCCGAACCTGGTTCCTTCAAAGATCGCCAGATTTTTGAGTACAATCCCTTTCAGCTCATTGAAGGTATTCTGATTGCTGGCTATGCGATGGGTATTACCACTGCATACATTTACATCCGCGGGGAATATCACAAATGGGTACGCCTGATGGAACAGGCGGTGCAGACGGCATACGATCGGGGATTTGCCGGTGAAAAGATGAAGCAAACATTCGGACATCCGTATAGCATCGACATTGTGGTGCACAAGGGAGCGGGTGCCTATATTTGTGGAGAAGAAACAGCACTGATGAGTTCGCTGGAGGGAAATCGGGGATACCCGCGGAACAAACCTCCATTTCCAGCGCAAAGCGGATTGTGGGGGATGCCAACAACGATCAATAATGTGGAAACGATAGCGGCGGTGCCGGCGATTTTGCGAATGGGGGGAGAAGCATACAGTAAGATTGGAGCGCCGGGACATCCCGGAACACTGCTCTATGGCGTCAGTGGACACGTTCGGCGCCCCGGCGTTTATGAATTACCAACCGGTACCCTGCTTACGGAAATTATCTATGATGTCTGCGGTGGTGTTCCGGAAGATAAAAAAGTCAAGGCTGTCATCCCCGGTGGTAGTTCGATGCCCCCATTGCGCGGGGATTCCATTGAAGGTGTGCGAATGGATGAAGAATCACTCAAACAGTTGGGCACCCATATCGGTACCGGCGGCATTATCGTAATGGATGAGGATACGGATCTGGTCAAAGTTACCTGGCGGATTGCCCATTTCTATCACCACGAGTCCTGCGGACAATGTACACCCTGCCGGGAAGGATGCGGATGGCTGGAAAAAACGCTGTTGCGCATCCTGCGTGGCGAAGGAACGCGCCGCGACCTTGAGCTGCTGGCGTCGGTGTCAGATCAGATCGAAGGACATACTATCTGTGCCCTGGGCGATGCGGCGGCGTGGGCGGTGCGGGGCTTTGTGCGCACCTTCCCTGAAGAGTTTGAGCGGTACGTTACCGATGGCCGCAAGTATATCCCGCTCAATGTGGTACACGGGGTGCGGAAACGTGCAAACCGGTTTGAGTTTGTGTATCAGTAATGGGGGAACGGTAATGGTGCATTTTGTCGATCTGTTTGTTCGGAGCATTATCATCACCATTTTTGCTTTTTTCTTTTCTATTACGCTGGTGGTCATCGGGGATGAATTCGGAATTCTCCCTGCTTTGCTCTTTTTCGCCGCTGTTGCCGCTGCTGTTTACTGGCTTTTTGTCCAAACAGTGGTGAAGCGCTACTGATCGTGCGTTCGTATCGCGACAAGGTCCGCCGCCTGTCGGATCATCGCCTGCTCAATGCGCTCCGTTATCAGCATATCCACTCCTTCCCGACAGAATACGTGGAAGCGTGTCGGGAGGAGTTGTTACGGCGGGGATATACGATGGAAGAAATTGTCCGGGAACTGGAGCGCTTTCACCATCCTGATCGAGATGTGCCGCTTACCTGGCTGGAATACCATCGCCGACGTCAGCATCTCGTTCGATGGCGCTGGATCTGGCTGGGAACCCTGACATTCCTGATTGCCGTACTGCTCCACGCACAGCAGACGGCTGCTCCGTATGCGTCCCTGCTGGCATTGATCGCATTGATGGTGCTTGTACTCCTGCTGCGGGTACAGTTCCAGTTAAACGCGCTGGAAAAGGCAGTGGCATCCAGCGATGACCGGAGCAAAGATGGGGAGCAGTGATCTCCGTGACAGGAATAGCGTTTGCGGAGTGTAAGAAGTGTTTGCGGTCCGCACAATGCTGCTGAAGCAAATGTTCAACGGTGATTAAAATATGTTCGCAAGGTGTTCCATAGCTGAATCATTTGTCACTGCCCGGAAAACGAAAATCTGAAAGGCAATGGAATGAAGCAGGTTTACTGGTATCGACCGCTGCCATCCCGTGGCACGATTGCCCTGGTAGCTCCTGCGTCGCCACCGCGGTCGGCAGATGATGTTGATAAAGCAGTGCGATATCTGGAGCAACTGGGATATCGGGTGGCAGTTGGACCCAGTTGTTTCGAAGCATCTCGGGCATTTTCTGCGCAGCAGGATCGCGAGCGTGCACAGGAATTACAATCTTTTTTCGAGAACCCCGGCATTAATGCCATTTTCTCGCTTCGAGGTGGCTACGGAAGTATGCGCCTGCTCCACCTGCTTGATTATCGACGCATTGCTGCAACGCGGAAACTATTCGTTGGTTTTTCAGACCTGACGGCTCTACAAATTGCATTGTTTCAGTCGGCACAGTTGGTTACCGTTTCGGCACCCTTTCCGTACCAATTGGCAGCGATCGAGGGAACGGCAGAAGAGCGGTTTTTCTGGGAGCTTGTCACGGGAAAGCCGCCCGCAGTGATGGAGTTTCCCGAAAGCCAAGGGCAAGGTTCGATCAGTGCTCAGGGGTTTCTGCTGTGCGGAAACTTAACGCTGTTTGCCGCGTTGTGTGGCACCGCTTTTCTTCCGCAGAATGTTCCGGTTGTGGGATGCTTTGAAGATGTCAACGAAGCTCCCTATCGGATTGATCGCCTGTTCCGCCAACTGTGGCTTGCCCGAATACCGCTTTCAGGATTGCTCCTGGGTCGTTTTCAGTCGAGAGATGCTGAGCAAGCAGCAATGCGAAAAGTACTGTCTCAGGTGATTGTGTTTTTTGATCTCCCCACGCTCTATGGGATCAACTACGGACACCACTTGCCGTCTCGCCCTTTGCCATTTGGTGTGCCGGTGACGCTGAATCCAGAAAGGCGTCGGTTAGAGCTGCGCCACGATCGAATTATAGTGTCGGCATAGTCAGGAGATCGGATCCCCAGTCGTATTGTGCGATGCCAGGTTCGTCAATATCGGGGATCTTATCTACTGGCTATTGACACTGTGGAGGAAATGTCCTTTGCAGCCTGCGACAGGTACGCCTGCGCAACGGTTCTCATCGAGTAAGTGGATGCCTTCAGCCGCGAGGTTTTCGGCGGCGATGCTGATTCAACTACTGAAAATTTTCTCAGTATCAAAAGCTGCCCCGCAATGGATACTGAACAAATTTTCAGCATAAGAAAAGCTCATCCGGGATATTCCGGTAACAGGAGCAGTGGTGGTTTTGTAAACGAGGAATAATTACAATAAAGTTACCCAAAATCTGCGATTTTTGGCAAAAATCGCAAAAAATGGAGGTGGTCCGAAGGAGAAAAGCCCCATTTAGCGGAGAAATTTGCAGAAAAATTGCGGGTTTTGTTGTTTTGCGCTCGTGTTGGTGGGAGAAAGTGGGAGAAAATGTAGGGTAGCGAGGCGCAGGTGGATAGGTCAGGGTCAGATGGAGCAGGCGAGGCAACAAAGGATCGGGAATGTTTAAGGGACAGGAAACATATTCCGTTGACGATAAGGGGCGGGTTAGCGTTCCGGCAAAGGTGCGGCGACAATTGTCGCCTGAGGCGGATGACACCTTTGTCCTGACCCGCGGCGTTGACCGCTGTATTGTTGCCTATCCACTGGATGTGTGGAAGCGGTATGAACAGCGGCTGGCAGAATTGAATCCTTTTAATGCGGAAGATCGCCTATTCCTGCGCTCCCTGTTACGATGGAGCGAGGATGTGCAATTGGATCGGCAGAATCGGATTATGTTGCCCAGACGGCTGATGGAGTTTGCAGGCATTACGGATCGGGTGACTATTGTGGGGATGATGGATCATCTGGAACTGTGGAATCCGGAAGAGCTGGAGCAGCAGGTTGCGGAGCAGGAAAAGGCTTTTGCGCAGATTGCAGAGAAAGTGATGGGTGAGCATCTGGATCGAGATCTGTTATAAAGGCAGTAGCGAGACGGCGGATTAGACGTACGTGAGTATGAGCAGGCAGCGGGGCGAGCGTTCTTTGAAAAAACAGGCAGGGGCTGGCACACAGGATGTCGGGGGGGCATTCCATCAGCCAGTACTCCTGCAGGAGGCGGTTGCGCTGCTGGTGACCGATCCCACCGGGATCTATGTTGACGGAACGATCGGCGGGGGCGGTCATACCGCAGCGATTTTGCAGCGGTTGCAACCCGGTGGCAAAGTGTACGGATTTGATCTGGATGAAGATGCCATCGCGCATTGTCAGCACCGCTTTGCCCGGGAAATTGCTGCTGGACGCCTCATCCTGATTCACGCCTCCTACCGTAAGGCATGCAGCATACAAGAGGAACGGAAGGCCCCGTTTCTCGCAGGTCTTCTGCTGGACCTCGGGGTCTCTTCCTACCAACTGGATGTTGGGAGGAAGGGATGGAGTTACCGTGTGGATGCCCGCCTGGATATGCGTTTCGGTCCACACGGCCAGCCGGCAGAAGACCTCCTCGCCTCCTGCTCCGAGCAGGAATTGATCCGCATTTTTCGGACCTACGGCGAAGAGCCGTTAGCAGCAAAGATTGCACGAGCCATTGTGCAGCGCCGACAGCAAGCACCTATTCGCACGACATTTGATCTGCGAGATACCGTTGCCGCTGTCGTGCCCAAAGCGCGGTTGCGGAAAACATTGTCGCGTATTTTTCAGGCTCTCCGCATTGCCGTCAACGAAGGGTTGCAAGTGCTGGAGGAAACGCTGCGGTGCATTATTCCGCAGTTGCAGTCGGGGGGGCGGATCGTTGTTATTTCCTATCATTCTCTGGAAGATCGAATTGTCAAGATGGTTTTTCGTGAGTATGCCCGGACCCGCCGTCCCACGGAGGATAATCCTTATGCAACGTGGGAACCCGTCCAGCCGCAACTGCGAATTCTTACGAAGCGCCCAATTGTCCCATCGCCGGAAGAGATTGCCCGGAATCCCCGTGCCCGCAGCGCAAAGTTGCGAGCGGCAGAAAAGTTGCCTGGCTGAAAAAACATCCACAGATTGAAAGCTCACTTCCGTGTTTCCTTCGCCCGTTTCCGAAACCCGGTTTATAGCTGTTCAGTGGCAACTTCCACACCGTGTGGAAATGTGGAAAATGAAGGCAGGAGCTGTTCCGGAGCGCCAACTTTCGCCGGCACGTACTGGGAGCATCGACTTTAGTCGGCAAAGAAGATGCACACGGAAGTGAGCACTTCCGGTAGATGCGCGCCTGAGAGCAAGCGTTCCCAGTAGATGCTAAAAGATGAAGTGTGAAAATCCCACTTTGTTTCTGGGGCAAGAGCAATAAATCTCGCTGAAGGAGTTGTGGATGAGTCGCAACAACCCCTGTGAGAAAGCGTCAATGAAAGCCAATTGAGTAGGTAAACGGAGCACAAAGTGCGGCGGTTTCTGGCAACGATTGGATTTGCTGTGCTGGGCTTTCTTCGGGAACTGGGTGCGATGGTCCAACTTCTTGTTGTGACTTTCCGCTCCTTGCCATTTGTATGGGCAGATCGTCAGATGGTGCTCAAGCAAATGCTCATCATTGGCAACAATTCATTGCCGCTGGTACTCCTGATCGGTGGATTTACCGGAGCAATTGCGGCGTTGCAGGCAACGAATTTGTTCGCCAAATTTCACCTGATGGGATTGGCACGTCCTTACATTGGAGGTTCCATTGCAACCGTTGTGTTTACCGAATTGGCGCCGGTGTTGACAGCACTGGTTATTGCCGGGCGCGTCGGTGGTGCGATGGCAGCAGAAATTGGGACGATGGCAGTATCCGAGCAACTGGATGCGCTGGAAATGATGGCGATCGATAAGTATCGATTTCTGGTGTTGCCCCGTGTTTTTGCGGCATTAACGATGATTCCCCTATTGACTGTTTTCTCCAACGTGGTTGCGCTGTTGGGAGCGGTGACACTGATCATACTGAAGTTTCAATTTCCCGCGCCGGTTTTCTGGAGCTCTGTTCAGCGATTTTTCAGCGAGGCAGAGGTGATATTGGGGCTGGCAAAGGCAGCCGTTTTTGGATTACTGACTGCTGTTGTTGCCTGTCGTATGGGGTTTACGACGGTCGGCGGTGCCGAAGGAGTGGGACGGTCAACGGTTCGGGCTTTTACGATCATTGCTTCCGGTATCCTGATCTTTGATGCTCTGTTCGGATATGTGTTTTGAGGAAACAGGTGGGAATGGAACAGCACAGTCCATTTTCGGATCAAGCAGCGTTAGAGGAGGCGCGCCGAATTTTACGTGAAGAAATTGAGGCGTTACGGCAGTTGGAACAGATGGTTGGTGAACCACTGGTACGGGCGGCGCAAATGTTAGCACGGGCACGACAGGTTATTACCAGCGGTGTTGGAAAGTCTGGAATCGTGGCGCAAAAACTGGCAGCAACGTTGCGCAGCGTTGGCGTGGCGGCTCACTTCCTCCATCCGCTGGAGGCGCTCCACGGGGATCTGGGCATTGTTCGACCGCAAGACGTTGCACTGCTGATTTCTAAAAGTGGCACCACAGCGGAGATATTGACGCTGGCACAAATCCTGCGGTATCGGAATATTCCGGTGATTAGCCTGGTTCATACCGCTGACACGCCGCTGAAGCGGCTGTCGACCTTGACGCTGGAATGCCTGGTTCGCCGGGAAGCGTGTCCCTTGCAGTTAGCGCCGACAACCAGTACAACGGTTGCCACGGTTGTGGGGGATATGCTGGCAGGATTGATCATCCGGTACAACGAGGTGACCATCGAGGATTTTGCTGCCAACCATCCGGCAGGACAGTTAGGGCGGAACACGCTGCTGAAAGTAGCGGATGTGATGCATACCGGCGCAGAACTGCCATTGTTGGCGCCGACCGCTTCATTTCGACAGGTGCTGGTAGAATTATCGGAAAAGCGTCTGGGCTGTGTTTGCATCGTTGATGACCACCAGCATTTGTTGGGGATTATTACTGATGGCGATGTGAAACGGATTTTGCAGAAAGTGTCATCGCTGGAAGCGGTAACGGCAGCCGAAGTGATGACAACCGATCCGGTAACGATCCATCCCGATGCATTGCTGGCAGAGGCAGTAAGAATTATGGAGGACCGACCGTACCAGATCAATGTGCTCCCGGTAGTCGATGATCACCATCGGTGTATCGGTGTACTCCGCCTCCACGATGTGTTCCGGGCGGAACTGGGATGAGAGGCAAAGGGAATACAAACTCGCCATCGCAGCTCCATTGCTGCTCCAGGCTACCAGAAGGTGTTGCCAGAACAATCGCAGGTGCCGGAGGTTTCGCAACGAATGCCCACACGCTGGAACGGTCTTAGAACAGTCGGGGCGATCCGGCTGTTGCGTACCATTGCTGGATTCGCCTTTGTGCTAAGGCGACGTACTCAGGACTGATGTCATATCCGATGTAATATCGACCTGTTCTCAGGCATGCAAGTGCTGTTTGTCCACTGCCCATAAAGGGATCCAGCACTATTTCGCCCTTGAAAGTGTATAGCTGGATGCATCGGTAAGGAAGTTCTTCAGGGAAGGGGGCTGGATGCCCAACTTTTTTTGCTGATACAGCAGGGAATGTCCAGACGCTCCTGGTGAATTCCAGGAACTCATCGCGGGAAATTGTTCGTTCTCGCTGGTATGGATTGGCACGACGGAAGGTCGCTTTGGAAAAGATGAGGATGTATTCGTGGATGTCCCGCAACGTTGGATTTTTCGGTGATAACCAGCTTCCCCAGGCAGTGGAGGGACTGGCGCTACTTCCTTTATTCCAGATCACTTCCCCGCGCATAAGAAATCCCAGCTCAAGAAGATCTTCAATAAGGTAAGCGTGGAGCGGAATGTAAGGTTTCCTTCCTAAGTTCGCGACGTTAATGCAAATTCGTCCACCAGGAACCAGCACTCGATAGACTTCCTGCCAGACGCGCCGAAGAAATGCTCGATATTCGCTAAAGCTGAAATTTTGATCGTATTCCTTCCCAACGTTGTAAGGAGGAGAAGTTACCATTAAGTGTACACTGTTCTCCGGAAGCTCGTCCATTTGTTCACTGCTTTTGCAAAAAATACTGTTGAGCACACTTTCCGGAATTGGATTTTCCTGATATTCTACGGATGCTTCCGAAGGAAACTCTTCGTACAACCGACTCGCATAAAACGTGCTGGAATCGTGGTTGATTCGACCGGGAACTCCAAAAGTGCTGGTTCTGGTACCTTTCCGTTTCTTGCTCATTAGTGGGTCTCCCTCAATAGTTGCAGGAATCTTTCCGCTCGCTGTCTATCTGTCGGTTCACGATAAGCCCGTTCAATAATTTTGCCAAGTTGCGCTTTTGAAATCATCGATGCAAAAAACTCTCTTTCGTCGGATAGCACATTCCGGAGTTTATGATAAAGCTCCTCAACACTATCGATTCTGAGAAATCCCTCCGATGGGGTTCTCTTGAGGTTGTAGAGCGAGGATTGTGCCGGGTCATCCAGTGGATGGGGATTTAGAGAGAAAAAACCCTGAACGATGCCAAACTTTTTCAGAAGATCAACTTTCGTATGATAGCTCTGAGCAAGAGGAGTGTTCCCGAATACAAAAATGGGGATTGCGACAGACTTTGCGTCAGAGATTCGAATATTGAGGCTTTTGCCAATGGCTTTGAGCACCGTGTCTGATCGGAGCAAACCGGGTGTTCCCTCGTGAGTTGTAAGGTCCCCAATGCAAAACATTCTGTCCTGATCAGGATCATACTCCCAGTTCCAAACGATAGACATTTTGACTTCTACAATCAGTACAAAGTCCTCCGGATCTACCGTTGGCTGGTCTTTTCGAACGATGCAACATCAGCAGGGGAGCGTTTCGTAAGCCCGAATTGAGAACAAATAACGCCTCGTTTCGCGAAAGCCCCTATTTGATCAGCTAAGGGTTGCAAGAGGTGTTCAACCCGCCGTTCGGTAAATTCTCCTATGAAAGCATTCCTGCTCTGCAGTGTTGCTTTTTTGCCCTGGTAGTCTTTGGGCCAATATGCTAAGTATCGGTGATCAGATGTCCGGTAGAACAATTGTTCTGGTTTTACTCCTCTTTGAAGAGTCTCGTAGAAAAAGTCCTGTTCGGTTTCCTTGTTCCATAGAGTGTCGGACATAGGGATCGCAGAGAGTTCCTTGTCTCGCTCAATGACCGTAAGGGGGTACACGGATAGCGCCAAGCGATGTTGTGCAATGAGCAGGTTATCTGAACTTGTGAGTAGATTTACGCTGATAAATCGTTATGCTGATGTCCGTTGGTGGGCAACCGCTGGTTGTTCGGTTGCAGGGGAAGTTCGACCCGAACCGTTGTTCCCTTATTTTCTTCGCTGCGGATGGAAATTTTGCCCTGCAGTAGCTCTATGAAGTCTTTGAGCAGAGCTAAGCCTAATCCAGTGCCTGGAATATGTCCTACGTTGCTTCCCCGGAAGAAAGGGCGAAATACTTCGTGGATTTCGTCCTTCGGAATGCCAATGCCCTGGTCTTCCACTTCAATGATGAGCGAATCATTAACAACCATAACACGACACCAGATCGTGGAATATGGCGGAGAAAACTGGCTGGCGTTTTGTAGCAGTGTTCGGAAAATGTAGTCTAACAGGGGACGGTTGTACTGAAAAATAGGAGGTAAATTGTTCGTTTGAATTTCCAGTGTTTGTTGCTTTTCTTTGGCAATGGATTCGAAGGTTGCCCGAATATGCATTGTAAGGTCATGAGCTTCAATTGTATCAGTAAATTGCCCGCGGATCTGGTTTTCGTAAAGGGAATTGTAGAAGGAAAAGTCATCCATCAGCTTCCCCAGGTCCCGGGATCGCTGGATGATGCTTTCGATCAACTTATTCATCTGTTCTTCCGGAAGGCGATGAGCATACCGGTGGATGATGTCGGCAGAAGAAAGAATTCCCGTCAGAGGGGTACGAATTTCGTGAGAGAGCAGGCGGATAAATCGAGATCGCAATTGATTGAATTCTTGCTCGCGCTGCAATGCTTCGCGTAGACGCAACTCCGAAAGGCGGTTTAGTGTCACGTCATAGCAGTAAATGCGTAATCCTTGCGTCTCTGGGATAAAAAAGATTCGCTCTTCATAAATTTTGTCGTTTACCTTGATTTCACGAATGAACGGTCGGTGAATGTAGCGGGTGAGCTCACCTTTGATATTGTCTAATCCTTTCAGAATGGGATGTTCCAATCGGCGCTTTGGAAGATCAGGAAATTGCTTTTGTGCAGCAGGATTACAATACGTAACTGTCCCATCAGGTTGAATTTCAATAATGGGGTCAATATTTTGTTCTGGAAAGGAAGCTAAGTAGGCAAGCCGCTGTTCGGCATTTTTTCGATCGGTAATGTCAATTCCGATTTCAACGACTTCAAAAACCAACGGATCGGCAGTGGGTAACTTCGCTGCATAGAGCTCAATCCAGCGGTATTCCCCGGATTTGTGCCGAATCCGATATGACATTGTCAGGATAGAGTTGTCAGAGGGATCACGAAGCCACGCTTCCCAGCGTTGCCAGAGCGTTTCGAAATCATCGGGATGGATAATTTTATCGGAAGGTATCTTTTTGAATTCCTCGATGGTGTAGCCTGTTGATTGCACAAATGCCGGATTAGCATATGTAAGTTCCGTACGGACCACTTGATATTGCGCAGTATTTTCTTCAATCTTTGAATCTTCAGATTGAGGAGCGTACTGGACTTCGAGAATCATTAGACCAGCCGGTAACATTTCCAGCAGTTGCTGGTACCGTTGATGGCTGGCCTGAAGTTCGAATTCATATTTTTTCAGTTGTGTAATGTCTAAAACGGAAGCAACTACTTCCACAGTCTGTCCATCTGGTGCTTGGATCGGGTGATTAACGGTCAGCAGCCAGCGCCCCTGAGAGTGGATCTCTAAGGTATGGGGTTGACCGGTTTCAAATACAGGAGCAACCGCTTGCAGGACAGCCTTTGCATATTGTGGGTCAAAGACTTCTTCTGGAGATTTGCCCCGAACTTTTTCGGTGGTGAGCTCACCTGCCAGTTGCCCTTCCCGTAGCAGATAGACAATTTTGCCTTCAGGAGTTTGGCGGAAGCGAGCAACAATTCCCTGGAGATTTTGCAGTGTCTTGCGAAAGTCTTCCTCCATCGATTCCTGAAGTGCCTGTTGGGCACGACGGAGTTCTGTGATATCTGAACATAATTGGACAATCGCATACGGCTGACCGGTGGCGTCAAATTCTGCGTACAGAAAAGTGTCTAACCACAACTCCTGTCCGTTGCGATTGATGATTCGATAATCGATACGCTGGATTCCGGGAAAGTTTTGAGCAGACCATTGGCGATAGAACTGGAAGACTCGCCTCCGATCTTCTGGATGAATCATTTCGATTAGTTCTTTTTCACTGAGCTGCTCAAACTCTGCCAGCGTACATCCTGCTTGCCGTTCAAACTCTGCATTCGCGAATTCATATCGGTTTTCTTTCAGGAGAAAGCGCGTAATGGCAATAGGAGCGTTCTGAACTAAGCGGAACCACTGCTCTTGTTGCTGCCGGAATTGTTCTTGAAGCTGGCGGTGAGCAATGCCAGCTGAGAGTGTGTGCCCAATATGCTGGAGGTTCGATTCAATGTTAAAGGGTACGTTCCGTATGTCACGGTAACCGACGATGCAGATGCCAAAAGGTGCTTGATCAGCCCATAAAGGCAATGCATAAAGTGCCTGAATCTGAAGTTGCTGCAGCACAGATCGAACAGCTTCCGGCAAATCTTCATCGTGTGGATGATAGCTTGCGACCGTTACGTTGGCTTGTTGAAACAAAAAGTGCCAGAAGGTTTCCAGCTGTTCTAAGGATGCAGAAATTTCTTCCGGAATCCCAATAGCAGCTGCGCATCTCAAAGCAGGACGAGATTCGGCAGTAGATTGTTGCAATAAGAGGCCAACGTAGTCACTGCTGAGGTATTCATTCAGAAGTTTAGCGGTTGATTCATAAAGATACGGGAGTGTTTCAGCATTGAGAATAATGCTGTGGAGTTCATTGAGCAGTTGTGAGATTTTTAGCGAAGACCGAAGTTGATTTTCCAACAATTGCTGTTCTGTTACATCTAATTGCGTGCCCCAGGCGCCGACTAAGTGATTGTTTTCCACCATCCCGATCAGGGAGTTGCGGAAGTATTTGTCCTTTCCCTGACGATCGAGTTCGTGAGACAGCACATCCCGAAGCTGATATCCTGAGAGAATAAAAGCTTCTAAGAGTGCGTAGTTTTCTGGATCATCCGGAATTAAAAAGTCGCGTAGTGGTTTCCCGATGATTTCAGCAGGCGATTGGTAACCATACATTTTTGCAAAGGTTTCATTGCAATAAGCAAAGTAGCCATATTGAAACATCATTGCAATTTGTGTTTCTGGATCTGCTGAAGTGGGAATTGGTTCAGCAGAGCGAGCAAACCAGATGCCTTCCTGAGCTAAGGAGAAATAAAGCTGGTATTCCCGATTTTGTTGTGATAATTGAGACCATTGCTGGTGAGCCCGAAGCAATTGCTGAAGGCGGAAAAGGAAGAGGGGTGACTCAATGGCATCAACTCCAATGATATCAATAAGCAGCGGGCTTTTTGGCTTAAAGGTTTCGATAAGTCCAAGGTGCTCTTCTTCTTCCAGAAGTACCAATGTAGGGAGGGAAAAGTCATCAATGATTGCCAAAAGGGAGTGCGAACACAAAGAAGACTCTACGATGAGACCAGAATGAGTAGCAAGGCTCAAACGTGTTCGCAGATCTTCTTCTGACTGGACAACGAACAGGGGGCAGTTAATAGTAGACTGGAGCGTGTGAATGATTTTTTCTAAGAGATGCGGAGGATGTTGTTGACCAATGTAAATCAAAATGGGCTTTTGTGTTAACTCAGAGGTTAAACTCATAGCACACATAGTCAGAAGATGCCTTTGTAGTCATTGTTCACTCCGTCCTGAGATGGTTGTGGATCCTCCAGCTTGAGATATTGCTTTACGAAGCATTGATAACGGGGCGGGATAAGTCTCATCGTGAAAGAGCGTTCCCCGGATAGCCTTAATTTCTGCCAGGTTCTGATCGGGGAAGATATTCTGTACCTGATACTGAATACCATCGGGCCATTCAATGGCATATTCGACAATATCTCCTGTGTGGATCGTTGCAGGATCAGTGCTGGGATGATGTTCTGAAGAATTCCAGTAGATACCACGAGGATCCCATTGGTACTGCTTTGTAAGAGTATTCAGAATTTTTCCGACAATGCCCATAAGCATACATTCCCTTAGTGAAACTGTACGTTTCCTTCACCAGCGACGGGAAAATTTGCAGGCGGCATCCCCCGAGGATCGACTTTAATTTCACC
Source organism: Candidatus Kapaibacterium sp. (assembly GCA_026996895.1). Lineage (GTDB taxonomy): Bacteria > Bacteroidota > Ignavibacteria > Kapaibacteriales > WFXC01 > WFXC01. The sequence goes on along the minus strand of JALWJX010000068.1, from coordinate 3,444 downwards.
GTATTGTTTTTCATATCGCGCGATGTTCTCCTGTAACGCTTGTAAAAACATCTTAGCGTGCTGGGGGGTCATCACAATCCGCGCTAATACCCGGGCTTTGGGCACTCCAGGTAACAGACGGGTGAAGTCAATCACAAATTCTGCGGGAGAGTGGGAGATAATAGCCAGGTTGGAGTAAATTCCTTCCGCTTCTTTTTCGCCCAGCTCAATAGTGATCTGCTGCGGTTTGGTATGATTTTCCACCATAAGTGATTTTCCTCTTGGTTTTACTGTTTTCCTCTCAGTTGGTCTGCTTTTTTAAAGGCAGTTTGTGCCTCAGCTACTTTGTTTTCGCGTAAAAGGATTTGTCCCAACAGTTCATAGTAATCAGGATTGTCTTTGTTCAACGGCTCTAACGCTTTGAGCTCTGAAACTAACTCTTTATACCGTTGCTCCTGTTGGAGGACCCGATAGATATTGATCAGCTCTCGCAGCACAACAAAGTTAGTATGTTTGCCCGGTAATTGTCGATAGCGTTCAAAGTAAGCAGCTGATTGACGTAGCAGCGGGAAATACCGAGAAGTATCTTCCGAGCGCTTCTTTCCCGCATCTACCAGTGATTTTTCCTCTTGCTGAATTTCACTTGCCATATTTTTATAGACAGCGCCAAGGTTGAACAGTGCAACGTCAAATTGAGGATCCAGTTCTAAGGCCTTTTCAAATTGTTGGATTGCCTCTTGACGTTTACCCAACTGTAATAGCGTCGAGCCATAGACGACACGGTAGGTTTTGTTCTCAGGATGTTTTGCAATGAGTTGTTTTAAGGCGTCTAAGGCTTCTTCCTGCTTGTCCAATTGTTGCAGGATTCCCACTCGAAGCCGCATCAGGGTTTCCTGAGGACCCCACACGCTCAGCGCTTCGTCAACATACTGTAATGCTTTCTGGAGTTGCTTGTGTCGATTGTAGTAGTCGATGAGGAAGAAGAAGGGTGTTAAGGAGAAAACAGTGAAGCGATGTTTCTCCTGCGGTAGCCAATGGGCAGGCGGGGCAACGCGGAGCCCTTTGAGTATCCACGTTGTATCGCTATCCACCGGTTCTTTTTTCAGAAAAATATAAATCGTATCCCCATTTTGCACATAGGTTTCCACCCGGCGCTGCTGATTGCCCAAAGCAGTGTCGACAGCAACCGGTGTGCCTAAGCTTTGATGGATTTTGTCCAGCGGCGCGTCGAGGAAAAGTTGGTGCTGACGCAGAAATTCCCGCTCTTTTGACCAGCGGTTCAGGTATTCTTCAAATGCCCGGAGCGTTCCTAAGGTATCTCCCAGATTCTGTTTGACAAAGCCCATCAGCTCGTAATTTTCCGGGTTTTCGGGTTTGAGTGCAATAGCACGCTGTAACGCTTCCAGAGATTGCCGCAAAATGGTTGTATCTTGCTGATCACTGCCCTGATTAAAAAGCTGGGCAGCTTTGTTGAACTGCTCAACCCACGAACGATAGAGCAAGATTTCTAAATCGCGACGCTGACGGGGATTCGTTACGCGCTTTCGTGCTTCCTCAATGGCTTCCAGCATTCCTTCGATGTTGCCTGTTTCGTATCGAACACGGGCTAAAAGGTACCACGCCTCTCCATTAGCCGGGCGTTTCTGCAATTCCTTCAGTAAATTCTGTTCTGCTTTCTTCCACTCCTTTTGTTTCATTGCTAATTTCGCAGTGGTCATTTCCGAAGAAACGCACTGGAAACTCTGGGCAGCAATGAAGACAATTCCCAAACTAAGCCATGCGAAGAAATGAAGACGTCGAAACTGCATTGCTTTCATACCCCGGTTGTTACTCTCTACAATGAAGTTCAAAGATACGAAAATTTCGTTATCTGCTTGATAAATGTTCCAGATGGAGAATCAACCACCGGTGAACAATGACGCAGATAGCGGAGGAAAAAGGATTTTGTTATGATCATGATTCTCTGGTTAACTTCTGGAGAGGAGAATTAATTTATCCGAAAGTTGGGAAACCTCCTTTGCTTTCGTGTTTACGTGTACCGTGAGTTTTGGAAGAACGTTGTAAAAGAAATTGGCTCCAGCGATATTGGTTTTTTGCTTTTTCTCTGTGCGGGATTTGTCCAGATGATAGGGATCTGGAATATCACAAATTTGTTCTGTCAACGAGCAGAGGCTGGAAACTGTGTCATGGAAGGGACAAAGGGTTGTTGGGTGTTTAGGAATTTTTCGATAAATTTGCAAAATCAGGGTAGTACTGAAAAAGTAAGTTTCACAATACCGTCGTGGGGAATTATGATGAAACGATTAGCACTCTTCTTTCCAGTGTGGTTGATTCTGCTCGGCGTCACAAGTGTTGCCGAAGCGCAGTTAGTCTTTGATGTGACAGGGGGACCAGGAAGCGTACAGCAGTGGAGAACAAATTGGGCCTACAATCCTTATAATGATTACTGGTGGACTATTAAAAACCAGTATTTCGTGCGGGCTTCGGATATGCAGGCGGCGGGTATGCCACCAGGGCTGATCGTGGGAGTAGCAGTTCTGGTGCGCAATGTGCCTTCAGGGATGCCCGCACGGCAGATGACCGTAAAATTTGGGTTGACCAGTTTAACCCAGATGCCGGTGGGATGGAATGCTTTCCCCACTGGATTGACAGAAGTGTATTCCAACCCCAGTTTCGTACCGCAGCCGAATCAGTGGAATGTCCACATGTTCTCAACGCCGATCCAGTGGGATGGGCAGTCGAATGTGTTGATTGAGTTTTGTAGCTATCGGACTGGTTATAGTTGGCGCTGGCCTGAGTTTTGGCTCACCACAACCAATCCACCCGTTCCGTCGTTCAAGTATCGCTGGCGAGATGGGGGTAACTGGTGTAGCCTGACGTTGGGGTATACCTCGTTTTATCACAATAGCCGCCCCGTATTTCGCTTCTTTGTTCAGACCGGCATCACCGAATCCTTCCCCGATGATGTAGACCCGCGGCGGATTCTCCGCTCAGGTGAAGTGTACGACGGCAGCGATGCAGCGCATCCGCATCCATACCTGAAGTTCCGCACTTCACCGGGACAGCAACTCCAGTTGACCTACAAGATCGTGGGACCACTTCCTTCCCTCAATCCCATTTACATCGCCCACGAAGCGGGCAATCCAAACGATACGATTCTGGATTACACTGCCACTGGCAGTGGAGAGGTCACGTTTGAGATTCCAGCAGCCAAGGGGACAGCCGCCGGGCAGAATGGTGCGCTGGATCTGAGCAACATACCGGGAGGGTCCTACCGGCTCATTGCCAGCTACTCGATGCCGGGCTATACGCAGCAATGGATCAAAGACTTCATCATAGCGTATGCCAATGATATGTCGGTGCGGGAAGTGGTCAGTCCGTACACGAACGATCCGCCACGGAACTTTAAGTATCCGCAGGGCGTGCCGATCGATGTGGTGGCGAAGTTTCAGAACGTGGGATTGA
>JALWJX010000067.1 GCA_026996895.1 Candidatus Kapaibacterium sp. | reverse complement strand
GAAATGGATATTGCGGATCCAGCAATTGCGGATGTCTTCGCCGAAGAAAAATTCGACGTACTCAATCATCACGCTGCCCAGACCAATGTGCGACATTCACTGGAACATCCAGAATCCGACATCCAAACGAACATTATAGGCTCCCTGAATCTGTTTGAAGCAGCGCGGAAAACGGGAGTTAAAAAAATCATTTTTGCATCCAGTGGTGGTGCTATTTACGGACAACAACACTTTTTCCCGGCAGATGAACGGCATTCCAAACGTCCGTTATCCCCCTATGGCGTCTCGAAACTGTGGGGTGAAAAATTCCTGGTTTACTACCGCCTTGTTCGAGAGATCCCACACGTGAGCTTACGGTACACAAACGTGTATGGTCCGCGTCAGAATCCCAAAGGCGAAGCCGGCGTCATTGCGATTTTTATCTCCAAAATGTTGCGTGGCGAATCGCCTGTTATTTATGGCGATGGGACGCAGAGCCGGGACTTTCTCTACGTTGCTGATGCCGTGCAGGCAAATCTCATTGGCTTGCGCGATGATGCTTACGGCATTTTCAACTGCTCCACAGCCTTTGAGCTGAGCATCAACACGCTTTTTCAGCTTCTTAAACACTTAATGCAGTTTGAAGGGGAACCGATTTACGCAGACCCGATCCCTGGTGAGGTGGAGCGGAGCGTCTGCTCGTACCGCAAACTGCGGAGGAGCCTGGGATGGACGCCCAAAGTAGACATTGAAGAAGGGTTGCGTCGCACGATCGAATGGTTCCGCGCCCATCCGGAGTACTGGCAGTCTTAAACAATCCTGCTGGTCTCTGCAAATAGCCAGATCTATACCTGGCACGCCATCCACCCACAGGTAGGGCATTGCCAGCACCCTTCTCGCTTGATCAGGGGCGAACCACAAACCGGGCAGCGGCGTTCTCCCTGGTCACTGGCTTCCTCTGATGATGGAACTCCTTCCTGCGCATAGAGCGACTGCCCGCGCACCTTTTGCTCCCGATATACCTTCCACCGTTTGCCAGCTCTGGGTACTGCGGGAACATACACATCGTGTCGAGAACCACTGCGGTAAACGGTTAACCCCTTACAGCCCAACTGGTGTGCCAACAAAAACACTTTCTGCATCTCCGCCTGCGTAGCTTCTTCGGGAAAATTCACCGTTTTGGAAACGGACGAATCCACCCATCGCTGCACGGCTGCCAGCGCATAGACGTGATCTTCCGGCGTAATATCATAGGCGGTCACAAAAATGCGGCGAATTTCGGGTGGAATGGTCGAAAAGTTTCGAATGCTGCCCCCATTGACTGCAACGGTGCGAAGAAAGGTTTCTGACCACACCCCCAGTTCTTCCATTTTTCGCTCAAAAACAGGATCAACATAATAGAAATTCCCGATGGATACCCGCTTTTCATACACCAGGCGATAGACCGGCTCAATGCCCGACGAAGTACCCGCAATCATACTGATCGATCCCGTTGGCGCAACGACCGTCGTGTATGTGTTCCGAATACCATACTGGTGAATTTGACTTACCACCTCATTCCAGTCGTAGTGCCAGAGTGATGGCTGCTGATACCCTGCAATGGGCAAAAAGTCTTCGGTAAATCGACTTTTGGCAAAAAGCGGGAAACTGCCCCGCTCCCGTGCCAGTTGAACAGATGCCAGCTTGGAAAAGTAATTGATGGTTTCTGCCCAGTGAGCAATATATTCGATGCCTTCACCGCTATTGTAGGGAATGCCCAACTCGTACAATGCTTCAGCCAGTCCCATAATGCCCAGACCAATTTTGCGTGCCAGGAGCGTTTGCCGCTCAATTCGGTGATTAGGATACGCATTGATTTCCAGTACATTTTCCAGAAATCGCGTTGCTGTTCGAACCGTTCGCTCCAAAGCTTCCCACTGCACCTGTCCATCGTGCACAAACTGCCAGAGATTCACCGACCCCAGGTCGCAGGATTCATTGGGATACAGCAGCACTTCCCCACACGGATTGGTTGCCATAATGGGACCCAGCACCTCTAACAGCGGGTTATAGCGATTGATGTTATCAGCAAACAACACTCCCGGCTCTGCACTCTTCCACGCTGCTGCTACCACTTTCTGCAGCAAATCTCGCGCAGGCATTGACTGCACCGGCTTACCCGTTCGAGGATTGATTAAAGCGAACAGTGCATCTTCCCGGTATGCCTGCCAGAAGTGTTCAGGGATAAGTACACTGAGATTAAAGTTAGTCAGCACATCTGGCTGTTGCTTAACAGCGATAAATTCCTCAATATCCGGGTGATCCAGATTGAGAATACCCATATTCGCCCCGCGCCGAATTCCTCCTTGTTTAATAACATCTGTCATCGTATCGAACAGGCGCATAAAGGAGACCGGACCGGAGCTCTGTCCACCGGTAGAGCGAACAATATCCCCCTTCGGACGCAGTGCAGAAAAGTTATAGCCACATCCTCCACCACTTTGGAAGATCAATGCTGCCTGTTTCAAAGTCTCCATAATTGACCGCAGGCTATCCTCAATTGCCAGCACAAAGCACGCCATCCCCTGTCCCACCGAGATGCCGAAATTTGCCAGTACTGGTGTATTGGGGAGAAACTTTTTTTGTGTCATCAGATCGAAATATGTCTGCACTTCTGCCGCATAATGCTCCAGGCGCCCTTTTGCCAGCAACTCCAGAATTTCCTCCAGTGAATAGCGCAACCATCCCGCCGCATTATGCCGTTGATAGACCCGATACAATCCCTGCAAATGATAGCGATTCAATGCAAAATTTCCAATCGCGGCTTTTCCTTCCCACTTCTGCAACTGCCGCCGTTCAATGCGAAAAGGGTGCCCAGGTTTCTTTCGGCGCAGGGCAGGATCAAAGATCACGGAAGGCAGGACAGCGTGAATTGCCACCCGTTCAAAAAGTTGCCGGGGAGTTTCAATGATAGCACCTGTTTCATCTTTGTGCAAATAGCGAGTCGCCAGAATTTGCAATGCGTTGAGATCAAACCGTTTGTCGATCTCATCCAGTTCAGATTTACGGAGCACCCGACACTTTTCTTTCCGAATTAGCGCCCGCTGTTGTCGATACTGATGATACAGTGTCGCAACATCGATCAACCCGGCCTGTTGCAGTACCTGTTGGACCACATCCTGCACCTGCTCAACGGTCGGGATTCCACCAGCAACTGTTTCTGCCAGTTTCTGAACGACCATTCGGGCAAGGACTTTCGAACGTTCCGCCACTCCTTTCTTGCCCGCTGCCTGCAAAGCTTTCACGATTGCCCGTTCAATTCGTTGTTGATCGAACGGTACAATTTCGCCGTTCCGCTTCCGGATTTGCTGGATTTTTGTATGCATCACAATCCCTTGCCGATCTGGAAAAATACTCGTACGGGTGTCCAATACGCTCGATCTCTATAGGCAATGCCTCGTCCCACCGTTAAGCTGGCAGGACCGATTGGGGTTGCAATCATCAATGAAAGTCCAACGGCATATCGCAAACCCCGCAATTGAATAGCGGATGGTTGATTCCACATCCCGGCAACGGCTGCTCGCATTTCAAGATACGTATCAAACAAAATCCGTATGGGCAATTGATACCGCCACTGAAAATGCGCCTGTAAAGTCTGTGTTCCTACCCATTGAGATTCATACAATCCGGGAAATGTTCGTTCGCCTCCCAGCCGAAAGTATTCGGCACGAGGGAGCGTCCGATCACCAAAGCCAGCGAAAAAGCCATAAGCAATCTTCTGCGTTGCGGAAATCGGCACCCATTGCCGATAGGCAAAAAGGGCTTTAGAAAAGTGGTAGCCGTTCGGGAACAAAAGCAAAGGCGATTCAAAGCTGAGCTGAATCTTTCGCCCGCTATCCGGGAAATCTATGTTGTTGCGGGAATCATACAACAATCCCACCGTTGCTGTCAGCAGGGGACGATAAGGAAGCGTTTGCTGCTGCTGCTCTTCCTCAAACCGCTGCTTTAAAAACTCAAAACGCAGCTCTCCCAGAAGCAATCCATCGTGTTGAATCCGGCGGTATCCCTGGAGCCGAATGCCATAGCGAAAAAACTGTTCTGCACCAATGCGGGAATGTTTCCATCGATTGTCAACTAATCGCTCACGATATCGGAGGTAGTGCCACCACTGATAAAAAATGCGAGCCTGGAGCGAGAGCGTCGGAAGAATAAGCTGGGAAAATCGAAAGCGCAGCTCCGCAGTTAAATTCCGCTGTCCTCCTCCAACCCACAGCGCTAACTGGTGTGCTCTATGAAAAGCATTCTCTTCGGATAATTCAGCGAAGACCTGGGAATGCCGTTCATTATCGACTCGTCCCCCGATGCGCAGCACAGTGGTCGCCCGTTCTCTCACTGACACAACCACCCGAACTTTTCCATAGCCGCTTTCCTCTGCACGAATTGCCGCATCGGCAAACAAGCCTGAATTCATCAATTGTTTCCATCCTTGAATGGCTGCATCGGTGCGAAATGGCTGTCCTTCCCGAAACGGCAAAAACTGGCGAATTTGCCGCTGTGGAATTTCCTGATAACCTGTGATGAGAATGGTGTCGATCAATCCGCGGGTATAGTCGATCCATAGCGTTTGGCGAATCGTATCAAAGGCAATCCAGTGTAAAGCTCCAAATGCGAAGTTACGGCGTCGGAACCACCGTGCCGTCCTTTCCATCATCGCTTTTCGGATTTGCGAATTCAATGGCATTCCCCGAAATGTACACACAAGAGAGTCCAATTCCAGAGGGATTGGCAAAGTGGTCAGCCACTCAATTGATTGAATGGTTATGGTATCGCTCCGGGCACTACTCAACTGCCGCCATCCCGCTTTGTCCTCTGGCAACCTTTTGCGTTGCAATAACGCTAAAATCTTCGGCATTTGTGCTTCTGCTGCTTCTTCCCCCAGCGCAATCAATCGCTCTAAGTGGGTAAAATCGGTAAAAGGATGCTTACCCAGTGCAGGTGTGATCACCACATCGGCTTCCTGAATATGGGCTTGCAAGTTTTGCCGCATTGCAACCGACACCACCTGATCAGCGATCGCCCAGGGAGTCGTGAGCTTTTCTGGTGGCAACAATGGCGATGTTGTATTGACAACAACCACGATATCTGGCCTAAACTCTTGCACAGCAGCAATAGGAATATTTGCCACTAATCCTCCATCTACCAGCAAGAGTGAATCAATGGCAACGGGAGTATATTGGATAGGGATCGTGGCACTGGCACGCAGCACTCGCGCCAGATCTCCCCGCCGCAGGATCACCGCCTGTCCTGAGACTAAATCTGTTGCAACTGCCCGGAAAGGAATACGGAGACTGTCGAAATTCTGGGCGTGGTACGGTGCATTCCATACGAACTGCTGAAACAGCGTGGCAATCCGGTATCCCTCCGAAATCGCCTGAGGCAGCACCGGCTGCCAGTTGCGGAATCGGAGCTGGAGAATACTGCGATCTTCGGCATACCGTTGATCCAGAAATTGATTCGTTCGCTCCCGCTCACGCTGCAGTGCAAACAACGCTTCCCAGTGGATCGATCGCACCAAACTATCGAGCTCTTCAGCAGAATAACCAGCAGCATACAACCCACCAACGACAGCCCCGATACTGGTGCCAGCAATGACATCGATCGGGATTTGATATCGCTCAAAAACCTTCAGAACGCCAATCTGTGCCAGTCCGCGTGCTCCTCCCCCGCTTAATACCAATGCTACCGTTGGACGCTGCGCCAGTGCGCCATTCAACAGGCTGATCAGCACGAAGCAGCCCAGCCAGTGGCAATATTTATGATTGCTTCGTGACACTCCCGGCGTACCACGGTTTGCGAATGTAGGGGATTGGATCTTCAATCCCTGCCAACTGAAATCCTCGCAGGCGCAAAGCACAGGATTCACAGACACCACAGGCACGGTCTTCCGACTGATAGCAACTCCAGGTGAGGTGAAAAGGAACGCCAAGAGAAGCTCCTAACTGCACAATCTCCGCTTTCGAACGGTGGAGCAACGGTGCTTTCAGGATAATACTGGTCTCCGGTTTTGTGCCTACATCAATGACTCGCTGATACGCTTCGATAAACTCCTGTCGGCAATCCGGATAGCCACTGCTGTCCTCCTGGACAGCGCCATAAAAAATGGCGTTTGCACCCAGCACTTCCGCCCAACTGGTTGCAATGGCTAAGATATGAGCATTCCGGAACGGCACGTATGTATTTGGAATCCGATCGGTATTCAATTGAGGCTCCGGGATTTCCATTTGCTCATCGACCAGGCTACTTCCCCCGATTTTTGCCAGATGCTCAACAGAGACCACCAGCCGTTGAACTGCCTGATAGAAATCCGCCAGGGCGTGGAAAGCCTCCAGTTCTTTACGCTCAGTCCGCTGTCCGTAATTCAGGTGCAATGCGGCAATGTCGTAGCCTTCCTCTCTGGCTATAGCGGCACACACTGCCGAATCCATACCGCCACTCATCAGAACCACTGCTAATCCTGCTGCCATTGCTTCGGCTCCGTTTCTTCCAACAAATCCGGTCGTCGTTCTGCTGTTTTTTTGATTGCTTGCTCCAACCGCCACGCTTCAATCGCCCGATGATCACCACTCAACAATACCTCTGGCACTTTCATTCCCCGGAATTCTGCTGGACGGGTATAAATCGGCGGATCCAGCAACCCAGCCTGGAAGGAATCGGTTAACGCAGACTCTGCATCTCCCAGCGCACCGGGGAGAAGTCGCACGATCGCATCGATGAGCACTAATGCGGGCAATTCACCTCCGCTCAGGACGTAATCCCCGATGGAAATCTCGCGGGTAACCAGGGCATCTCGAATCCGCTGATCAATCCCTTTGTAATGCCCTGCCAGAATGATCAGATTGCGCTTGAGCGAAAGTTCCTGTGCAATGCCCTGTGTCAACCGCTCTCCATCTGGCGTCATATAGATGATCTCATCGTACTGACGTTCTGCCCGGAGTTGCTCAATGCAGGCAAAGACCGGCTCACACCGAATGACCATCCCCGCTCCGCCGCCGAATGGCACATCATCAATCTGGCGATACTTGCCCAGTCCATAATCGTGCAGATTATGGACGACAATTTCTATCACCCCTCGTTCCTGCGCCTTCTTCAAAATGCTGGTCTGCAAAACGGGAGTAATGATCTGCGGAACAGCAGTGATCACATCAATTCTCATCCATTTCTTGCTCATCCGTGCGCCGCAATGGCATCGCTATGTCACTCAGTCCTTCCATAAGACGAACGGTGATTTTTCTTCGTTGGTGATCCACAGCAGTGACAAATTCCTCCACCCAGGGAATCGGATAGTCAGCCTCCTGGTGCCGTACTACGAGCACTTCGTGGGCGGGCATCTCCCACACATCCACGACCGTACCGAACGGCTGGTTTGCTCCTTCTTCCCACACTTCATACCCTACAATGGGATGTTCTGCAGCCGTCGCCGTATCCCGTTCAAAACGGAGCGCAGAACGGGGAGCAAATAACCCCATTTCCTGAAACTGATACACTTCTTCCCGGCTGGTAATCTGCTCGAGTTGGACTAAAAGCCGGTGTTTTCCCCGCGCAACGGCAGATTGCAGGGTATAGGGTAAGGCAAAGCGCTGGGAATATCCCAGATAGACTTCTGTCCCTGCTTCGATAGATTCCACAGCCGCAAATTCAGGGAATAATTCCACAACAAAGCGTCCTTCCACACCGTGGGGTTTGACCACCCACCCCACCAGGACATACGCATCCTCCATTTGCTATCACTGGTTGAAATATTTCACCAACCTCGGCACTATACGCCCGACTAACGCCAGATATTGTTTTTGTGATCGGTACAGATTCCGCAGTTGAAACTCTGCCTTTTTGGTCTTCATATCGTAAACATACACATTGACAAAAACCTTGCCATATCGAACGTTCAGTGTCCCTGTGATCACCTTATCGGCTCCCAGCTTTGCGGCAACGATCCATCGATCACTGAGAAACTGCGGATTGTCCGGATTCAAGTTCACCTCCAGCACCGCCAGATCTACGGTATCCGGGTGAATCACCACAAAGTGCTGATTCTGCTCTTGCTGCAGCGCCTTCGCCAGCGAATCGGCAAGGGTATAACACAATTCGTTGTAGTCCACCAATCCGTGTAGATTCTGAAAAGGAAGCACAGCAATACGAACCTGCGCATTTACTGCAACGGTCATTCCCACAAGAAGCAGTCCTGCCCCCAAAGCGAGCAATCCTTTTTTCACCATCCTTTGCTCTCCTCCATCATTCCACAGGTCTTCCCCACACTGTATAGATCCAGTACCAGCAACGGCTCAAAGAGGTTACCCCTGAGAATCCAATGCTTGCTTCACTTTCACAAACTCTTCTCGAATTTGATCCCGCATTGGTTCAATTTGTTCCCATCGCTGCTCTTCTGCCAGGCGCATCAGTTGAATACCCAGTTCAGCAATATGTGGCAGCCCAAACTGGAAACACGACCCTTTGATAGTATGTCCGAACCGGCGCATCGCTGCGGCATCTTTAGCAGCAAAAATGGAAGGAAAATCTTCATCCAGTTGCCGAATCCAGTCATCGACGAACTCTGGTAACAACTCCCGTACGACGGGATCTTCAGGCAATGGAATATCTGACATCTTACTTTCCCTGCTTTTACTCTGCCATCGTCGATTCACGTAAAGAAACCACAATTTTCTCTCGAATTGCCTGGGCTACCGCCCGCTGCAAATGATCTTCACTGGCAAGGTATTCGGAAATAGCTTCCTCAACCCGACGCTGAATCAATTCTCGAGTACCGGCTTCCAACGCTACCGCCATTTTATGAATATCCTGCGCTACTGCTTCCAGCGCATCTAACTGGGACTTGCTGGCATCTTCCAGTTTCTTCAGCATCTTATCCGCTCGTTCTTCTTCCAGCGTAAAGATCAGTGTTGTTGCCAGCAGTGACAACATCGTAAACTCCAGCAGGATTGCAAAGAAGATCAGCGAAGGACGCACTGCCGGAATAAACTTTAACCCCCGAATCCCAACAGCAATAATCAGCAAAGCCGCCCCTCCATACGCCATTCCGGTCACTGCGTTTGAATACTCTTCGCTGAAATAGTGCGACATATATAGCTTAATCGCGGCTCCAATTCGCAGATGATTTTTCTGCCACATCCGCGCTTTCTTCGTATCCACAATTTCCTGCACGACATACGAGGAAAAATGCTCTTTGATCCGGCCATATAGAATCTGGTTGCGGAACACCACGATATTTTCCTGTCCTTCTTCAAATCCCTGCTCAAAAGCAATAAAGGCACGCTTTTGCTCCTTGACTTCTTCCGGCATCGTTCGTTCCCATACGATCCGGAAGGCATCTCGAACCCGGCTCGGTTGTTCTTCCCATATCTTGAGCAACTCTTCATCGGGAAGAGTGAGTAAATCAATGACATCATTGGAAAAACCCGTCTGCAATCGTACTTTCGCCTTTGTATTGATAATCTCCCGCTCTACTTTACGCGCCATATACCCAATAGAGGAAGGCAGAATAAGTGTAAGAAACACGGCAATCAAAAAGCCGAAATCCAGGGAAAAGATCACAAATCCATAGGGTTCCAGGTAAATAGGGTGATCGCCCAGAGGTGGCGCTTTCACCAACCACTCTCCGCCAAGTCCAATTGCTCCCCAAAATCCGGTCGCCGGTTTCTTGGAATACCCGTGAATATCCGCTTTCCGCTCCTCTGGTGTAAAATCAAAAATATATTCTCGATCGATGTAAGCTTTGCGGACCTCTTCACCGATGTGTTGCAAACCAGCCCGTGTTGGCGTTGCCTTTACCCCCTGAAAATCTACCAGTTCTTTTCCTTCAGGCTGGAACTGAGATAAAACAAAGCCCTCAACAATTTCTGGTACCACATATTTCTGTAACAGTAAGGCACTTACAATAAAAATGAACGCGAAGACAGCTACGTGAACAAATCCCGTATCTACTATTCGCTTTTCATCACTTCGGGTTCTGGCACTCATAGAAGCGTTCTCCTATTTGTGTTTAACAAAAGTTTTCTTTGTTGCTCTCTGATTTTTCAAAATTGCAATTTCGTAAAAAATTCTGGATTATGCAAGGACTTCCGGAAAATCCTCTGCTAAGCAGAAACATTTTCAACGACAACAGCCAGTCCCTGTCCCACACCAATGCAAAGTGTTGCGGCACCATATCGCAAGTGCTTTCGGTGCAGCGCCCGCACCAGTGTTGTTAAGATTCGGGCTCCGCTCATCCCCAGTGGATGCCCGATGGCAATAGCGCCACCATAAATATTGAGCTTGTCTCGTGGAATTGGCATTTCTCGCAAGCATGCAAGGACCTGGGCAGCAAAGGCTTCGTTCAGCTCGACCAGGTCCAGATCCTCCAGTTGCAAACCTGCCCGCTTCAGCGCCTTCGGCAGCGCATATACCGGTCCCAATCCCATAAATCGTGGATTCACCCCTGCCGCTCCGGAACTCACATAGCGAGCCAGCGGCTGCAACTGCCACTGCCTGACCGCTTCTTCTGAAGCCAGTATCATCGCTGCTGCTCCATCATTCATTGACGAAGCATTGCCAGCCGTGACGGTTCCATTTTTTCGGAAAGCTGGGGGCAACTTCGCCAGCTTTTCCAGCGAAGTATCGGGACGGGGTCCTTCGTCTCTGTCAACAAGCACCGGATCTCCTTTGCGTTGTGGAACGGGAACCGGAACGATTTCCTCATCAAAAACCCCGGTTTGTTGAGCAGCGACAGCACGGCGATGGGATTCCAGCGCATAGGCATCCTGCTCTTCCCGCGAAATACCATACCGCTCCACCAAATTCTCTGCTGTCTCTCCCATCGACTCCAGAGGGAAGAGCTTTTCCATTCGAGGATTTGGGAAGCGCCAGCCCAATGCTGTATCATAGGCAATCAGATTACCATACGGATGCTTTGGTCCTGTGGGTTTCGGCAACACATATGGTGCCCGGCTCATCGATTCAACGCCGCCAACGATGACCAGATCCGCCTCACCGCTGCGAATCGCCCGTGCTCCCTGAATCACGGCTTCCAGCGACGAAGCGCACAGGCGATTAACCGTAACGCCAGGTACTGTATCGGGAAAACCCGCCAACAAAAGGGACATCCGGGCAATATTCCGGTTGTCCTCTCCTGCCTGATTGGCACATCCCACAATAACATCATCGACTGCTGCTGGATCAATCCGGGTCCGTTCCACCACTGCTTCCAGCACCAGAGCTAATAAGTCATCGGGACGGACACTGGCAAGTGCTCCGCCATACTTTCCCACTGGAGTCCGCAAAGGTTCAACAATAAATACCGCTCGCTGACTCATATTGTTGCTATTCCTTCTGCTTTTCCACCTACAATGAAGCTTTTCGTTCGCAATATTCAATCCGCTGCCGCAAGGCACCGGGATCATCCGTGTACCGTTGCGCCTCCCGGTACAGCCGCAGCGCCACAGAAAATTGTCCCAGCTTTTCCGCTGCCAGTCCACCCAGCGTTAACACCTCGTAGGAAGGATATTCCCGGCGTGCTAATTCGACATACTGGAGGGATCGAGCAAAATTGCCCATCTTGAAATACAGAGCAGCGATTTGCTTATAGAGTGCATCGATTTTAATCTCCGTTTCCTTAGCTGTAAACTGCAATTTTTCGATGTTGTGGAAATGTTCTAAGGCATTTTTCAAATTCCCTTCCCGCTGCTCTGCAAGTCCCAGGACATATTCCGACACAACATTATCCCCACCCAGGGCATGGGAAGCACGAATAGCATCACGCCGAGCAACATCAGTATTGCCAAGCTCCAGTGCCCAGTAAGCAGCAAGAGACAGCAAATAAGCACGGGTGCGGCTGGGTATTTGCTCGTCCGGGATACTGAGCAGCAACTGCACCAATTTAATCGCTTTTTCCAGATCTCCACTCAGGGAATACCCAAGGGCGAGATGGAATTGGATCCAGACATCGGTTGGATAAGCGTGATGCGCAGCTTCAAATAAGCGTTGATTGCGAAAGATGCGGTAAAAATCCGTCATCTCATAGCCACGATGGACAATCACCAGATCTGAAATCGCCGGTTCATAGGTCAGCCGAAACAGGGATTGTCGAATATCCTCGTGCACTCGCCCTTCAAAAAAGATCTCCTTACTTCGGCGAAAGAGCCGAAGTGCTGGAACATCCAGTGACAGCGTCATCATTGGAATTGGATACCGGTTACGCACCACCACCTGGTAGGCGTGATATCCCTTTTGGAGTAATCGTTCTAAGCCCGAAATCGAATCTTCCGGCAAATACTCATCGGGATCCATTACCAGAATCCACGGCTGCGTGGCCTGTTGAATCGAAAAATTCCGTGCATCGGCAAAGTTATTATTCCACGCAAAGTGAGATACCTTTACTCCCAGCTTCTCCGCACGTTCAACGGTTAAATCCCGCGACCCGGTATCCACCACCACCAACTCCTGCGCAAATTTCTGTACCGCGTGGATGTACCCTTCAATCAAGGGTTCTTCATCCCGCACGATCGTACAAACCGCCAAATTCATACCAGCACCTTTTATTCCTTATCCAGCGATGTTGCTGCCTGAGATTGCATCCCCTCTAAATCTGCATAGAAGTGGCGCAACCGCTCCAGTTGTTGCGTCACACTCTGTAATTTCTCTCGTTCCCGCTGGACTACCGCCTCTGGCGCTTTTTGAACAAATGCCGGATTATTCAACTTTCGCTCTACCGTTGCCTTCAGTCCCTCCAGCCGCTTGATTTCCTTTTCCATCCGCTGCAATTCCTTTGCCAGATCAATAGAGTCCTGC
Organism: Candidatus Kapaibacterium sp.; assembly: GCA_026996895.1. GTDB lineage: Bacteria > Bacteroidota > Ignavibacteria > Kapaibacteriales > WFXC01 > WFXC01. The sequence continues at coordinate 4,285 of JALWJX010000067.1, read as the reverse complement.
AGGGAGACAAAAAATTCGACATTGCCAACAACCCCTCCAACGGAACCTGCTGGTTTCTGAAGATCACTTTGAATCACCAATGACGAGGCATTTGCCAACTGCGTAATGATTGCTGCATAATGCTGAAACAACGCCAGGCTCTCCTCCGGCGCTTTGATCATCACCGGTACTTTTTGCGACGGCGCAATACCAAATTGTCCTCGAATGCTGCGAATTTCCTCGATGATGCGTTGCACCATCCCAAATGCTTCCTCGACCGTATCCTGGATAAATTCCTCCTGAACAGTGGGGAATGGCTCAACACAGATACTCTGCTCCGCTCGACGTTCATCCAGCCGATGCCATAACTCTTCGGTCAGAAACGGCATTACTGGATGGAGCAGTTTCATAATGGTGTCGCTGATAGTGAGAGAAACACGAATGAGCGTACGCGCCTGCTCTTCATCCGCTTTTGCCAGCAGTACCTTGAAAATTTCCAGATACCAATCGCAAAACTCTTTCCAGACAAAATCGTACAGAATTCGGGCATACTCGTGAAGTCGATATGCTTCCAGCGCTCGATTACTTTCACGAATTGTCCGATGTAACCGAGATAAAATCCATTGCAGTGTATGTTCTTCTGGAAGTTCGGTAATGGCTGTCGGCACCAACCTCTTATCCAGCTCATCCCGCTTCATAAGAAGCAACCGCGTCGCATTCCACAGCTTATTGGCAAAATTCCGTCCAATCTCCATTGTGGGAATATCCTGCGAGCGAATATCCACTTTTAAGCGGATGTCCTGTCCAATGGGTGCAACGAAAATCACGGTAAACCGTACGGCATCGGCACCGTACTTTTCAATAATCTTCAGCGGATCGGGTGAATTCCCCAGCGATTTCGACAACTTCCGCCCTTTATCATCCCGCAGCAAGCTGGTAAAATAGACATCCCGGAAAGGAATGGTGTTTTTGAATTTCAACGTTGCCATAGTCATTCGGGCAACCCAGAAGAAAATGATGTCCGGTCCTGTCACCAGTAAATTTGTTGGCAAAAATTTCCGCAACTCCGGAGTATCCTCGGTTTTGCCATCTGCCAGCCATCCCATTGTGGTGAGGGGCCAGAGCCACGAAGAAAACCAGGTATCCAGCACATCCGGATCCTGCTGGAGTGGAACATCCTCGCCGAGTCCCAGCTTCTGCCGGGCTTCCGCCGCTGAGCGCGCCGCTGTATAGCGTCCGTCAGGGGCATAGTAAACAGGAATTCGGTGTCCCCACCACAACTGCCGGGAAATACACCAATCCCGAATATTGCGCATCCACTGTTCATACGTTTTAACCCAGAAGTTCGGGAAAAATCGAATTTTACCTTCCAGCACAACTTGAAGTGCTTTTTCCGCCAGCGGCTTCATTTTGACGAACCATTGATCACTGAGCAGTGGCTCGATCGGCTCGCCACCACGTTCAGAAAACCCGACATTATGAACGTATTCCCTCTCCTCTACAATCAGATTTTGCTGCCGCAGGGCTTCGGCAACCGCCTTGCGAGCTTCAAACCGCTCCATTCCGGCAAAGGGACCAGCAAGATCCGTCAAATAGCCTCGCTGATCGATCACACTGGGCATTGGCAGATGATGGCGCTGTCCAATTTCAAAGTCCAGCAGGTCGTGAGCAGGCGTCACCTTAAGCGCACCCGTACCAAATTCCCGATCAACGGCTTCATCGGTAATAACTGGCACGTACCGATCGGTTAACGGGATCCGAACTTTTTTCCCCACCAGATGCTGATAGCGAGGATCTTCCGGATGGACAGCAACGGCAACATCAGCAAAAATCGTCTCTGGACGCACGGTTGCCACCGGGATATAGCCACTGCCATCCTCCAATTGATACTTAAGCACGTACAGTGTATCCTTGACTTCGCGATAAATCACTTCTTCATCAGAAATCGCCGACTGCAACTTGGGGGACCAGTTAATAATCCGCTTGCCGCGATAGATCAGTCCTTCATCAAAGAGTCGGATGAACACCTCTTCCACTGCTCTGGAGGGTCCGGGATCGAGGGTAAAAATGGTTCGATCCCAATCAGGCGACACACCCAGCGCCCGCAGTTGCTGCAGAATAATACCACCATATTGCTCTTTCCACTGCCACACGCGTTCCAGGAACTTCTCCCGTCCCAGGTCATACCGGGTTAATCCCTCCTTCGCCAATTGTTGCTCCACTTTCGATTGCGTTGCGATTCCAGCGTGATCGATGCCCGGAAACCAGCACACTTCGTAGCCTTTCATTCGATGCCACCGGACATAAATATCCTGAATGGTGTTATTCAAGACGTGTCCCATTGTTAGCATTCCCGTCACATTGGGCGGCGGCATCAGCACGCTGTAAGCGGGCTTTGAACTGGAAGGATCTGCGTGAAATAACTTTCGTTCAATCCACCACTGATACCATTTGTGTTCGACCTGTTGCGGTTGATAAACCGATGTCAAACTCATTGCTTCCTTTCCCCTGACTGTTGACGACTCTGTTTCTGCGCTTTTTCAACCATCCACAAGGTTTTACGGCTAATGCCCAGCATATCCGCTATTTGCTGTCGGGTCAGATGTGCAAAGCGTTCTTTGACAAAGTTAATGTAACGATACCGAAGTTCCTCAATTGAAATCCCCGCTGGCACCTGAAACACATTGCCAGCAATTGCGTGGTCAGCAATCTCCGTTTTCGCCAGCAGGAAGTCTTCCACCAACAACTGCTGCCGCTCTCCAGCAGCCGCTGCTGCTTTGCCAACGGCGTGCCCAAGCTCTTCCCAATTGCCATACCACGGATGTTGCTGGAGCTTCTCCTGCGCTTCCAACGAAATGGTTTTCTCAGGATGCTCTTGCCGCAAAAGCTGTTCAGCCAGCGTTCCCAGGCGCTCAGCAAACGTTCGCAAAGGTTTAAGCCGGAGTTGCACTACCGTTGCCCCCACTGCATCCGGCACGGAAAAGTTTGGATCGTCGGCTAATAACATCATCCGAACTCCTAAGGGATAAGAGGTTGTCTGTCCGGACACTGTAACCTGCTTCTGCTCCAAAATGGACAGCACCTGCTGCTGCATATCCGACGGTAATTGATCAAAATGGTGAAAAATAATCGTTCCTCCCCCCAGCCTTAGGAGAATGCCGGGGATCAGCATTTCCTGAGTTCCGAACTGCTCAATCCGCCCGATCAGCAAATGCTGCAATGCTTCCAGAGAGGAAAAGTCCGATGGCGTCAACTCCACCACCGGCGGAACCGTCTGAATCTCCCGATGACTCCGATAATGGAGATAGAATGCAACATAGCGTTTTCCGACCCCCGGTTCTCCGACGATACAGAAATGCTGCAGCGGATTGACCGACAATCGGAGCACTTGCTGTGCATCGGCTGCTTCCACTCGTTCTGTAAAGTGCAACGGGGTTGCAAACTGCTGCCGCTGCTGTTCTATGTGGTGGTAGTAATGCGACTGATATTCTGCGAACAGCACCGCCTTTTCAATCCGGTATCGGAGTTCTTCTGCCGCCACCGGCTTGGTAACCAGATCGAAAACTCCTGCCTGGTATGCCTGCTGTCGCACAGAGCGATCCAGAAAAGCAGTAATCAGCACAAATGGGGAAGGCTCAGTGTACTGGGTTTTCAACTCCTGAAACAATTCCAGCCCGTCCATCTTCGGCATTAAGTAATCGCTTAAGATAACGTCAGGCGATGGATGGTGCTGAAGAAACTCCAAGAGCGCTTCACCCGAATCAAACCACCAACAAAAATACTGCGGTTCCAGAATTCCCTGTAGATACCGCGCCATATGCTGATCATCTTCCACGATGGCAACTGTTCGATAGCGCATCTTCCAACTCTATTGTTCCGCTTACCTCTTTTGCAATAACACAAACACAACCTTTCTCACGCGCGTACTCATTCAGAACGAAACCGCAAATGTACCGTTCTACTGCTTCGCCGCCTGCTCTCCAGATATGTCCGAAACAATTCACAGATCACATCCTGTAAAAACGTTTCTTTCCAGCAGCCCGAATGCTCACTCACCTGTTTGATCGGACATTGTGCCTGCTGGTTCAATACGAAACAAACAGCAAAAACACAGTTTTTGTTGTTCAAAGAACGGCAGTACTAACCACCAGGTTTTCTGTTTACTTCCACCCACCAACTTTTTCAACTTGCAAAAGTAAAGCAAAATGTTCGTATATTTGCAACGCTGAAATTGTCGAACAAAGACAGGGGTGAATCGTGAAACGGATAGGAATCTTCTTTGGTGGATTACTGCTTGCAGCCAGTC
>JALWJX010000066.1:8416-17251 GCA_026996895.1 Candidatus Kapaibacterium sp. | reverse complement strand
TCCGGATATTCTCAATGTGTTTCTCCAGATTTTCCCGCCCTGCAAACACAGCCTCAACGTTGGGTTTCTGCACATCCGCCAGCTTTACTCCTCCGTGCATTTTCAGTGCTCGAACCGTCGCAACCAGTACTACGACCGAAGGAACAAACTCTCCCACGCGACAAACGATATCGAAAAACTTTTCCGCTCCCAGGTCAAAACCAAATCCTGCCTCCGTTACGACGTAGTCCGCCAACTGCAATGCCAGTTTCGTTGCGACGATACTGTTTGTTCCCTGCGCGATATTGGCAAAAGGACCACCGTGGATAAACGCCGGCGTATGTTCAATGGTCTGCACCAGATTGGGCAGGAAAGCATCTTTGAGCAATGCAGTCATAGCGCCAGCCACGTTGAGATCCCGGGCTAACACCGGCTCACCATCGTAGGTAAAGCCAACCAGTATGTTCTCGATGCGCTCCCGCAACTCTGTGTATGACAACGACAGACACAGAATCGCCATAATTTCAGAGGCAGCCGTAATATCATAGCCGCTTTCTCGCGTCGGTCCGTTCTTCTTTCCACCCAATCCTGTCACAATGTGACGGAGTGCCCGATCATTCAGATCAACCACCCGTCGCCACATAATTTCCATCGGCGAGAGGCGCAGCGAATTGTCAAAATGCAGATGATTGTCAATAGCTGCTGCCAGCAGATTGTGTGCAGCGGTAATGGCGTGAAAATCTCCGGTGAAATGCAAGTTGATGTCTTCCATTGGCAAGACCTGCGCATATCCCCCGCCTGTTGCTCCCCCTTTGCGTCCCATCACAGGACCCAGCGAAGGTTCGCGCAACGTCACAACCGCCTTTTTCCCGATAAAATTGAGTGCCTGCGAAAGTCCAATACTCACCGTGGTTTTCCCTTCTCCCGCCGGGGTTGGCGTCATCGCACTGACCAGAATCAGCTTCCCACGCTGATGATTCTGCGCCAGCAGCCGATTGACAACCTCAATCGTGACCTTCGCTTTGTACGGACCATACAACAGCAAATCATCCTTGCGTAGACCGATTGTTGCCGCAACATCCTCAATGGGCTGCAATGTCACACTTCGAGCAATTTCAATGTCCGTCATCTTTTACCCCATCATTTATTTCGCAGATTCCATCTGGACTGTTTCTAACCACGGTAGCCATTGTGCTTTCGCCTGTTGATACCATTGGCAAAACCGCTGGATGCCGGTATCAAAATCCGTCGTTGGACGATACCCCAACTGCCGCCGCGCTTTGGAAATATCCGCATAGGTTTGATACACATCGCCGGGCTGAAAAGGTTGCCACTTGATCTTTGCTCGTTTTCCTAAGTGCCTTTCAATGGTACGCACCACTTCCAGCAAAGAAATGGTCTGTGACTCCCCCAGATTAAAGATCTCATAGCCATTCAGATGCTCCATTGCTAACAGGATACCCGCGACAACGTCATCCACGTAGGTGTAATCCCGACGGCTGGAACCATCACCATAGAGCGTCACTGGCATTCCCAGGTCGATCAATCGAGTGAATTTGTGAATCGCCATCTCCGGCCGTTGCCGTGGTCCGTAGACGGTGAAAAAGCGAAGACAGCTCACTGAAAAGTCGTACAGGTGGTGATACGTGTAACAGAGCAATTCCCCGGCTTTCTTGGTCGCTGCATACGGTGAAACTGGATGATCTACGGGATCAGTTTCTCGAAATGGCACGGTATTCCGATTTCCGTACACCGAAGAGGAAGAGGCAAAAACCAGATAGGGAACATTCTGCTGCCGCATCACTTCTAATAACCGGAGCGTGCCGATCACGTTCACCTGATAATACGCTTCCGGCTGGCGCAGCGATGGGCGAACCCCTGCTTTTGCCGCTAAATGGACAACAATCTGCGGCTTCGTATACAAAAAAACCTTTTCCAGAAACCCCTGATCACGAAGATCTCCCTCAAAAAACAAAAAACGTTCTGATTCCCGCAAAGCGGTAATGTTTGCTTCCTTAATTGGTCGGGGATAGAAGGGATCAAAATTGTCGATTCCAATCACCGTACAACCAGCGCGCAGCAGTTGTTCACTTAAATGCGATCCCAGAAATCCTGCTGCACCGGTTACCAGCACGTGTTCCCACCGACTTCCTGCCATCAATTATCCTTCCGCCTGCTGCGCTTCACGCCAGAACTGATGGAGCAACTGTTGAAAGCGCTGGAACAACTGTGCTTCCAGCTGACCATTCGAGGCAAAATAATGGAATGTTGCTGTGACGTGCTGTTCGTATCCGCTCATCCGTCCGCGCAATCGCACCGCAACCCGTCCATCCGGTAACTCCGTGAGGTAAAACACATACTGGATCCGTGCAGAGGTCCACACACCGCCACGGATATACGGCACTCGTTTGGCATATCGATCAAACACTGCATCGGTAGAATCTGGATTGGTTGCTAAAACGCAGAACGTTGAAGCAATCTTTGCTTTCCAGAGCGCTTCTTCCGTCTCCACCGGCCGTTTCTGCTCAATATCGCATCCGGTCTCTTCAATCGCCGTCACTGCTGCTTTCCACACCAGATCAAAAGGAGCATCGACAGTATCCTGAAAAACTTTTTGTGAAAAGCCCCACAACGGCATTCCGATCCAGAGAATCCAGAAAAGCACCAATCGCATTTTTTCAACTCCCATTTGCCACGTCATCAGCATGCACAATGTTCACCCCTGCCTGTTGCATCATCTCCAGCGCTTTTTGCCCATCTTCTGGCTGAACGTTGACAGCCCGCACCGCTTCTACAACCACAAAGGTTTCAAAGCCACGGCGGACTGCATCTAAAGCTGTTTGCTTGACGCAATAATCCGTCGCAAGCCCTACAACGTACAACTGCGTAATTCCTTTTTGTCGCAGAAATGTTTCCAGATCCCGATTGGTTGCTTCAAAGGCGGAATATCCATCATCTTCGGTCGATGTCCCTTTGAGGAACACCTGCTGGATGGCTCCTCGATTCAGTTGCGGGTGGAACCGCGCGCCCCGTGTTCCCTGAATGCAATGGGGGGGCCACTTCTCGAAGTGTTTGGTGTGCTCCGGATGCCAGTCTTTTGAAGCAAAAACAAAGGAAAACCGGGGTATCAACACATTAATGACTGGAACTACTGCATCACCATCTGGAACGGGTAATGCGCCGCCGGGACAGAAATCATTCTGCACATCCACGATAAACAGTGCTCTGCTCATCCCTCCCCCTCCATTGTTCCACTTCCCATTCGCAAAGTATAGAGACGAAGAGCGCGTTCTTTTCTTCAGCCCGCATCAAGCAGCCGCTGGCACTATACGATAGCAATGGCTGCATCACTCTACTGCGATCCCCAAACTCTGGGTATAGCACGTGCTGATCGATAACCGTTCCGCAACGGCTGTTTGCACCGCCAGCAGATTTTCATTTGCCACCATTTCGGTTATCCCGGATTTTCGCTGCCTGCCCAGCGCGCTCCGTACCGCCGGTAGACCGGGTAAAGTGGAATTCAAAGGCACAATAATCCGCTCCTTGCGCTATGGTCCGAGGACGTTTGAAAATAACCCCGCGATCAACCCGATTGATTTCGTCTGCCCAGAGGTAATCCCACTCGCAGAGAATCCGGGTGAGCTGGGGCTCTTGATGGCGACGGAAAAAGTCATAAAACCCGCAGCGCTGCACCAGCACCCGAAACTGTGTATCCGTTTCCTCCTCGACAATCCGGAACCACTTTCCATACGCTCGCTGCGTCCGATCGCCCGAAAAGAACCGGACAAAGCGCCGGGCGTCTCGTTGAAACCAGAGCATCAGGCGGCTTCCCCACCGAACATATTTTCCGCCAGCAGCCTTACAAAACATTTTTGCTAAAAATTCCAGACGTTCTGGCTCCGATCTGGTAGGCCGCAGCTCCCGATATGCCGCTAACACCAGCGCACACATCAAAGCGTGCCCCTGACTTTGTTGATCGACTATTCGTGGAATTTCTTCCTGAACAATGGTGGCTGCCTGCTCTCTAATGCGCTGTGCTAATGCTTTGTCCGAACCTGCAACCATTCGAGGAAATTTCCGGAGGAAGTAGCGATCCTCCCATCGCAGCTTGAATGGTAAAGCCAAACGTTCCATTGTTGATCATCACGCTCGTTCAACTTTCCGGCGTTCTCAAATCAACGGGAACCTGTCTTAACGACCGGCTGACTGAAAAGTTTCCTGTAAGGTCTGTTTTTGACTCTCTAACCCACCTTTACCACATATCCCTGAAGTTTTCCTGTGCAGAACCTGGTGTACTAAACCCTCGCTATTGCTCGTTTATAGTGACGCAAAATCTATTTGCTGGAGGGTTCGCCTAACTGGTATGGCAGCGGTCTTGAAAACCGCCGGGCTTCGGCCCATGGGGGTTCGAGTCCCCCACCCTCCGCTTGAGCTCGATGGATAAGCAAGAACGTAGCTATGCGGTCTTTCCCTGGTTTTCTTCTGCTGGGTATTGCCACAGTAGTACTCAACCTCCCCGGTTGCAATGACAACGGTGCATTACCGAGCGAAATTCTCCGTTTTCCTCTCAGCACCGGTAGCTACTGGATCTATTCCATCGTGGATATCGACAGCAGTGGCAATCCTCTTGCTGGCACAGAAAAGATTGATTCTGCGGTAGTAAAAGGTTCAGCTATTCTGGAGGGACAGGAAGCGATCCAGATTGAGCATCACATGCAGGATACAGTGGGGATTGAATATGTACGAACAACTGCTGATCAGTATATGGTCCTGATTGATCTGGGCAAAGACCTTCCGATGACGTTGGGGATGCCTCTAACACTCTGGGTCACCATCGCAGATTATGAGCGATCGCAATGGACAGTCTTTGACACAACGCTTCAGGATTTCAAAGTCCCCTTGCCACAACTTGACACTGTCACGCTCTCAGGTACGATCCAGATCACTGGACAGCGGCTGCGAACTGAAAACCTGACAATCGCTGGCACTGCTTACAACGCAACGGTGTTCGAAATCCGTCGCGCAGTCAATTTACAGGCGCAATTTTCCCTGAACGGTTTTCCGGTTACTGGCACCATTGCTCTCCAGGCGCCGATCTTGTTCTGGTTTGTCGATGGCATCGGACTGGTGCAAAGTGAATCAGCGACTGCGACTTTGACACTCCAAACTCCTCTGGTTACCCTTCCTCTCGGTACAATTCAGGGCAGTCGCTCTACGTTATTGCGGTATGCAATTATGCAGCAATAAACGATCAACAACGCTGGTCAGATAACAAGACAGAGGGGTTCAACATTCAGCAGGCAGTTGCACACGGTACCGATGGTAGCACCACGACGCAACGGTGTGCTTACAGGGAGTGTTCTGGTTTTGAATCAGAGCTATGAACCACTGACCATTTGCAGCGTTAAAAAGGCAATTATCCTGGTTCTTCTCCGTAAGGCGGAAGTTGTCGAGGTTCTTCAGGGAAGAAAGATTCGCTCCATTCGCCAGGAATACCCTTTCCCCAGCGTTATCCGGCTGAACCGATATGTACGCGTTCCTTTCCGCAAGGTCGAGTTATCCCGACGCAACATCTTCCGCCGCGATCGATTCCAGTGTCAATACTGCGGTCGCCGCTCGACGGCATTAACCATTGACCACGTGATCCCCAAATCCCGCGGCGGTGAAGATACGTGGGAAAATCTGGTCACAGCCTGCATCCCTTGCAACGCGAAGAAGGGGAATCGAACACCCGAAGAGGCGCATATGAAATTACTGCGTCAGCCACGCCGCCCCAATTTTGTACTCTTTATGCGGCTTTCAGAACATACCATCCAGGAAGAGTGGAAGCAATACCTGTTTATGACCTGATCGGCAATGCCCCGGTAACAGGTAGCTGATTACAGCTCAATATGAAAAGTGGTTCCTTTACCAACACCGGTTTCTTTGATCCAGATTTTGCCCTGGTGGTATTCCTCAATGATTCGCTTACAAAGCGGCAATCCTAATCCCCACCCCCGCTTTTTGGTCGTAAAACCCGGACGGAAAGCCGATCGCCGCACTGCCGGGGACATTCCTTTTCCATTGTCGCGGATCTGGATCACCGCTTTGCCGTTCTTTTGCTCCAGGCTGAGCTCAATCCGCCCACTGACCTGATCAATTGCCTCCACTGCATTTTTGAGCAGATTTTCGATCACCCACTGGAACAACTCAGGATTCACCGGGCGAACGATCGGTTCATATCGTTCTACAATCTCAATTTGTTTGCCCAGGTGAGGAATCCGGTATCGGTAATACTCCACAACATCGTGCATAAGCGTTGCCAGGTTCTCCGCTTTTCGCTCCGGGATCGAACCAATTTTGGAAAACCGTTCCACAATCTTCTGCATTCGTTGCAGATCCTTTTCCATCTCGGCAATGATTTGCCGCAACTGCTCCGGATTCTGCACATTCATCTTTGCCAGCTCTGCCCACGCCAGCAAACTGGACAGGGGAGTACCCAGTTGATGGGCGGCTTCTTTTGCCAGCCCAACCCACACCCGGTTCTGCTCGTTCCGCCGAACGTAGCTAAAGCCCCAATAGCCAATCAGGATGAACAACGTCACAGCAACAAGTGCAACCAGCGGCAGCACCTGAAGCTGGCGCAGCAGTTGGGAATCGGCATAGTAGATTTTCATCAACACCCCATGTCCCGGATAGCGGAACACAATAGGCGGATGATCCTGCTCCATCTCTTTGAGCAGCTCTTTCAAATACTGATATTGTTCCGCCTCGGTTTTGTAAGGAGAAAGATCGATGTTGAGGGTAAATTCGGTGTAGGGTTTATACGGCTCTCCTTCTGCATCAGTGATAATCACGGGGAAATCAACGGCAGGCACAATCTTCTCCAGAAAAAACCGAATATCCTCTCCCGGCTGCGTTGATGGCATTGTATAATGCTTGAAAGCACTGGCATAAAGATCAATCATCATTTGCTCTCGCCGACGCAATTCCTGAATTAACACCTGCATATACAGAAGCATAAAAACTGTCAGGACTAGCCCAAACGCTGCCAGTGCTAACTTAATGTTTCGCGCAGTCAGGTAGTGAGGAAATCGCTTGAAAAGTTGAATAACCGCCTTTCTCCACATAAGCACGTTGCTTACGACTCATTTGTTTCCTGTCGCAGACGACGAACGACCTCCTGAACCAGCGTAGCTTCAGCAACCAGTTTCTGTTCACCTGACGCCATATCTTTCACAATGACCATTCCCTGCTGCCACTCCTGCTCGCCCACGATGACAACCAGCCGAACTCCATAACGGTTGGCTTCCCGTAATTGCCCTTTGACCGACCGGCGAAGGAGATCAACTGTCGTTGGAATATGCTCAGCTCGCAACCGACTGGCAAGCATTAGCGCTACTTCCCGCATCGGGGCTTCTCCGACCGCAGCAATGTAAACCTGTGCGACCGGCGGTTTTGCGGGGAATCTGTCTTCGGCTTCTAAAACCAATAATAACCGTTCCACACCCAGTGCAAAACCAACAGCGGGAAATGGCTTACCGCCCAGCAAAGCTGCCAGTCCATCATATCGTCCGCCACCGCACACAGCATTTTGTGCCCCCAGAGCCGTTGAAACAATTTCAAAAGCCGTATGGCGGTAGTAATCCAGCCCGCGCACCAGGTATGGATCAACAACATACGGAATGGAAAGCCGATCCAGCAGTGAAAGGACTGTATCAAAGAAGGCGCGACTTTCATCATCTAAGAAATCCACAATCTTTGGCGCTTGCTCCACGATTGCCCGATCCTGCTCATTTTTGGAATCCAGGATCCGCAGCGGATTGGTAACCAATCGCGCTTGACTTTCCGGGCTCAGTTGGTCTTTGTGTGGCTCCAAATATGCAACCAGAGCAGCGCGATACCGTTGCTGCGTTTCAGAGTTGCCCAGCGTATTAATGCGCAGCTCCAATTGCGATAATCCGAAGTGTTGCAACAATTGCCACGCCATACTGATAATTTCCACGTCGCTTTCCGGATGGGGTGATCCAACCACTTCTGCTCCATATTGATGGAATTGGCGATACCGCCCTTTTTGCGGACGTTCCCGACGAAACATTGGTCCATAGTACCACAGCCGGGCAATCGGCTGCTGCTGCAAGAGGTGATTCTCAATGACAGCTCGCACAATACTGGCAGTCATCTCCGGGCGCAAGCTCAAAATATCCCCGCCCCGATCTTCAAACACGTACATTTCCTTGCCAACAATGTCAGTCGTTTCGCCAACGCTCCGAATAAACAGCTCAGCCAACTCCAGTACTGGCGTCCGAATTTCCTGATAGCCAAAGGCAGCAGTAATGTGCATCAACCCCTGCTCTACATACCGCCACTTCCACACCTCTCCCGGCAATACATCCTGCATTCCCCGGACTCGCTGAATGCGCTGGTTCATTCGTTCTTCGATACCTCCTTTTGTTGCGCTTCAATCCGCCGTTGTTCTTCCTCTCGCAAAATTGCCAGCACTTCCTCCGGTGTCTGGCTCTGCAGAATGCGGTCTCGCACTTCCTGCGCTACCATCAATCGTGAAATGCGACTGAGCAACCGTAGATGTTCCCCAACTGCGGAAGTTGGTCCTACCAGCATCAACACAATATTCACCGGTTGCTGATCCAGAGAATCAAACTCAATGGGTTCCTCCAGCGTGATGAGTGCCGCCTGATTCGTAGAAAGCGCATCAAATTTTGCGTGTGGACAGGCAAAGCCTTTGCCAATGCCGGTGGACATTAACTTTTCTCGTTCCACAATTTTTTCCAGTACCTCCTCTGCCGCAACGTCATTATCCTGCGCAATCAGTTCTGCTAAAATACGTAATGCTTCCTCTTTCGATGTGGCTCGAAC
>JALWJX010000066.1:0-8406 GCA_026996895.1 Candidatus Kapaibacterium sp. | reverse complement strand
ACATGCGTCCGAATGCGATTCGGCGATAACACCTGTGCCAGTCGAACATCCTGTTTCATTCTGCCTCCCTCCATTGTTTGAGCAACTCTGCGTACTGTTGAAGATACTGCCGAGCTTCTTGCTCTGTGTCCGCTTCAGCAAACACGTAGAATACGGGTCGTTCCCGATCGGGAATGATCAACACGGCAACACCATTTTCGTAAATTTTCACACCATCCACCAGAATCCGTCGCTTCCCTTCGCTCATCTCCATTGCATACCGCATCACCGTTCCCCGCTTTTCCCACGGGCAATCGATCGCTTCTACCAACTGCACCCGCCGCGGCAATGATCCATCCAATTGCGCAACGCTGGTATGAGTAAGCGCCAGCATCTCCAGAATTTTGCCAATGGTGAACATTGCATCCGATGCAATGAAAAATTCTGGGAAAATAAATCCTCCTCGAGTCCCTCCAACAAATTTGACATCCGGATCGCGCGTCGCTTCAATCATTGCAGAATGAGAATTTTGAATTCGAACGACAGCGACATCGTAATCTCCTGCGACCATTTCTACTTCCTCAGTGGCTGAAATCGGCACTGCAATCTTGTACGGTTCCCATTCTCGATGGGTTTCCAGAAAGAGTTTGACTACAATCGTCAGCAATCGACCCTGTGGACACACATTCCCCTGCTCGTCTACAAGGAAAATCTTTTCAGCACCTGGATCGATGACAAAACCGGCATCAGCCCGCAGGGAAGTCACCAGATGGCTCAATTGCTGGAGTGCTTCCTGGAGGCGCTGCTCATCCCGGGTGGAGCGGATCGGATCGACGTAGGCATTGAGCGCCACCGCCTGCACTTGCAGCTCGCCCAGAATTTTAGGGAACATCGTCGCAGCAATACCGTATGAGTAGTCGATAACGACGGTAAATCGCCGCTGCTGGAGTGCTTCCAGTTGCAGTGCCTGGGTATACCGCGAGATGTATCCCTCCATTGTCCGCTCTGGATACGTGATGCTGCCCACTTCTTCTGGAGCAACTCGCCGAATGTTTTCGCCAATAAACAACCGCTCCACTTTCTTGGTTGTCCCACTGGAAAGATCACGTCCGTCTTTATCCAGCACAATGATATCCGTCTGACTGGGATCCACCGGCGAACGCCGAACGTGAATGCCTGCCAGTTGATTCCCAGCAGCCAGAAATTGTCGGGTCAACGGCAACGGCGTCACCTGCAGATCTACAACACTGATGCCAGCAGACATAAGACCGGCGGTAATAGAACGCTTAATCATCCGGGAAGCTAACGCTGGATCTCGACTGGCAACAACGCTGACTCCTTTCCCCAGAGCATTACCAAACGCAGCGCCGAACCGCGCTCCAAAATCTGGATTAATCTCAACATTCGTTGTCCCCGTGATCCGGGGTCCCGTGAACAATTCCCGCAGCCACTTTTCTTCCTGAACCAGGCTCCGGGAGAGCACAGCACGGGCTTCTACCTGCTTGTTGGGCCACAACTTGATGTTCGGCAGCAACTGGGCATAATCTCCAATGCGGCAATGATGAGCAATAAAAACATTTTCGGCAATCGTGGCAAAAGCTCCTATGTCAACATCGTGTGCAACAACATCTTCGCTCAACTCTGCGCCTTTGCCCACCTTCACATTATTCCACAGCACTGATCCCACAACCTGTGCCCCCTCGCCAATCTCCGTTCCATCACCCACAACGGAATGACGTACCACTGCGTAAGCTCCGATGCGGACATTGCGTCCAATGACAGATCCTTCAACCCGTGCCGTTGGATGAATCTCAGCCGATGGGTCGATGTAATTCCCATCGCTCTCTTCTCCGGGAATATCAATTTGAACCTTTCGTTGTAAAACGTCTCGATGTGCTTGCTGGTACTGACTTAGATTGCCAATGTCCTGCCAATATCCGTCAGCAATGTACCCATACAATCGCATTCCTTTGCGGAGCATCAACGGATACAAATCTTTGCTGAAATCAAACTCTCGCTGATACGGAATCAACTCCAGCACGTGCGGCTCCAGGATGTAAATGCCCGTATTAATCGTATCGGAAAAAACTTCACCCCACGACGGTTTTTCCAAAAATCGGACAATGCGTCCATCCTCATCGAGCATTACGATGCCAAACGGCAACGGATTATCCACCCGCGTCAATACAATGGTAGCATCTGCCTGTTTCTGCTGATGGTACTGCCACGCTTTTTCCAGATCGAAATCACAGAGCACATCGCCGCTAATCACCAGAAATCGCTGATCCAGAAACTGGTAGGCATTTCGAACACTCCCTGCCGTCCCATAATCTGCCTCTGCCATCATATAATCCATCGAAACACCAAAGCGAGTGCCATTGCCAAAGTAGGCGGTAATCTTCTCCGGAAAAAAGTAGAGCAGCGACATCAACTGCGTAAAGCCGTAGCGCCGCAGCAAGTACACAATATGCTCCATCATCGGCACATTGGCAACAGGAACCATCGGTTTCGGTAGGTCCACGGTCAGTGGGCGAAGACGCGTTCCAAAGCCCCCTGCCATAATCACCGCTTTCCGCCCTGCTTCCGGCATCAGCTCCTCCGCATTGCTGTAACAAACTTTGCAATTTATCAAATTTCCACGAAAAAGCGGTCAGGATTTCATCAGCTTCAGGTATTGCCACCGTACTTGTACTCTCTGCTCCGGTAGAACGGTCTGGCAAGCAGGAAGGAAAAAATAGCTTGAGAAATTGACAGTCTTCAGAAAGCGGTACAACTCGCTAAGACATTCTGCTGGGCAAACGAACGATCAGGGCACAAAGAGCGCGTGGCGAACCCCTACCCGAAGGTTAAGCCCGTGCCACTTCCATTCTACATCGGTCGCCATTGAGGTCAACGCATAATTCAAAAAGGTTTCTCCAAACACATTCCATCCCCGCCACACATTTGCCCGCGCCCCTATTCCAACGATGCCTCCAAAAGCAGTGCGCTGAAATGTTTCAAGCGATCCCTCCAAAATGGTGATCCGGTTGGTGCCATTGCCATAAACATAGCCGGAGGGCTTTAGAATGCGACGTTCCACGATCACGGACCGATCCAGTACCATATCCATCTGTACGCCTGCCAGGGCGTAAAGAAACGCGGTCCAGTACCATTCAACCTTTGCAGTCCAGCTTAAAATCCAGCCCTGAAAAGTCAAAGCCGTTGCTTCCTGGAGCCGAACGAAGCGTCCATCTGGCATTCGAACCCGACTTTGAAAGGTATCCGGTGCTACCAGCAGATGCTGCGGACGTGCCAGTCGAATCGAAACACCAATGCCAATGCGGTAATTCCAGCGATATACAATGCCCGCGCCCGCGCTCCAATCTGAAATGGCTCGTCCCGTAAAGTACCCCTTTGTCGTTACATCGCCAATCTGTGGAAACTTTCCCTGTGCCAGTCCCTGCTGATAGTGGACAAAAGTCTCTGCTTCCCACTGTGATGGAGATGGGCACTGCTGATACGTTCCGGATAGCACAAAGAAAACGAAGCGATTCTGCAGCAAATCGCGAGTATAACACACCGTAAAGACCGTCTTGTTGCCCGCCCGATCCTCCGCTTCAAACTGACCGAATCCATAGCTTCCCACGACTTCGGGACGGACTTCAAAAGTAGCTTGCGGCACTCCTTCCACAATGCGCGGTAACGTAAACCGCAATCCCTGAAACAGCAAGGTGCGAATAGACTTTAATCCCCAATCGTCATTCCGGTCGTCTCGTAAAACAATCAATGCTGACCCATCCCCTTCGATCCCCTCCGCGATGGGAGCTAAGGTGTCGGGCACTTCCCGCACTTCCTCGAAAGATTGCCCGGCGACATTTCCGTAAGCATCGTAATCATCAACGCCGTAACCCAGACCATAGGAGTACATCCCGAATGGCTCATCTGCCTGGATAATATGCGTTCCGTACGGCACCTGGAGCTGCGCAAAGTAGTAACGGCTGACCCCGATTCGCTGGAAGATGGTGGTGTCTACCGGTTTGCCATCCAGCCGCAACGATCGTAGAGCGCTACGCGGCACAATCAGATTGATATAGTGGCGCCAGGTTCCTCGAACGGGAGTAGCAAACTGGTAGTACCGGAGAAATTGCTGTGTAGGTGTAATCAAAATCATCATTGGATCACCGATCCGATCCCGCAAATCATCCGATCCGTGAGCATACTGCGCTACCAGCACCGGGCGATCGGAAGCGATTAAAATGTTATCCCGCACGTTGGAATTCTCATAGAACTCGCCAGCATTCAGCGTTGCTACCAACCGGTTGTTCTCAAATACTTTCGTATTCGGATAGGCAGCCACCACTCGCACCGTGTATCGCTTTCGTTTCGCCAATTTGCCAACGTAAAAGTGCTTCCCCCACTTGGACATCGGTGGAATCTGCTCCACCAAATGGTTACACGCCTGCACCAGCGGCGGCACATACGCACAGGAATGTCCACTAAAAACAGCGACCGGCTTGCTTGCCCGGATATAGGAACCGGTAAGATCGCTGGGAGATCGAATGTCATAGGCGGCAATCACCTGGTACACCTCGCCGCGGTCCAGCTCAATAGTAAATGGCACACCCGGTGGACGCCGCTTCCGGGTTTCAGCCGTTGGAACAATCGTCACTTTTGTGTCATCCTCCGTAGCAATAATGGCAAACTGCGACAGGTAATCCCGCGACAGCTTCGTATAAGCCACAACCCGATACTCTGTACCCAGCGCCGATACTGGCAATCCCAGGTACGTATCAGTCGACTGGGGACGCCGGTTCAATCCGTACACGGAAATGGGTTGATCAGAGACAATATGAATGGCTTTGCGGCTTTTTACCTCCGAACTCACTATTTGTGCTCCCGGCGGGATCGAAACGTTCACAACACTTCGCGCTGGCACCTGCACCTCCCGGTAAAATCGTAACTCCTCGATTTCTATGCGCACGCGAGCTTCGCGCACTGCGGTGATAAAAAGCTCCAATCGAAGATTGGGCCGACCACCCTGCTGACGGTAGTTCTTCTGAAAACAGAGCCAGAACTCTTTCCCGTAGGAATCTATTCGAGCAAAAGCAACTGCACTGCTCAAAAAAAGGAATATGGCAATCTTAGCGGACCAGCGTAAACGGCAGCACATAAGCACCTCTTTCTGTCTCCATTACCAAAAAGTACAGCCCATTTGCATAAACTTCCGGAAATTCAAATTTCTGCTTTAGGTAGACTTCAGCTTCCTGTCGCGGCAGTTGTCGCTCCACAATTTTCGTACCATCGGTAGCAAACACTCGAAAGGTTACCGGTGAGGGCGCAACTAAACGATAGCGAACCGTGAGCCGATAGCGGAGTGGATTCTCACTGAGAATTTCCAGCACATCGCCTTCAACAGACCGTACGGGCGGGGACGTAATCCGGATGATTCCTTCCGCCTTTGCGATCGGCAGCGGCTGCCCATCAACCTCGATGCTTTGCAATTCGACCACAGCAATGGAATCACTGCCCGCCAGCACTTCCCACTGGAGAAGCGCAATGCCCTGATCAGCAGGCAATGTCACAGAATCACACACAACCGCAATCTCAGCGATTCCGGCATCCCAATCCACTGTCTCAGATACCACTTTCGGCTGGCGACACTGCGCAGCATACCCCTCTGCCAGCTGCATTCCCTGCCAGACCAACAGTCGATAGGCATAGCGTAATCGAATTTTTATTTTCTGCGCTCCCGGAGGAACTTCTCCTACTATCGGCTGAACCAGCACACTACCTCGCTCACCGCTGGTATCCTGTAATGCCACCTCTTGCGCCGCTACGCCGGTACTGAGTACAACGCTGAACAAAAGAATCCATCGCCACTGCATAAGCACCGCCCTCTTTAATTCACTCCATAGAACATCGCTGTATTCCGCTGGGAATAGCACAACAAAACGTGATAATCCGGCAACCGCTCCATAGAAAAGACGATCGGATAGGTTGTAGTCCGGGGTATCCCTGGTCGGTCAACCTCTCGCACTGCCAGCATCAATGCTAACAGCACCGTTAAGCCCCACTCAATCAGTCGATCCACTATCGGTCGTATCATCGTGCTGTCCCTGACGAAAAATCGCTCTTATTGGTTCCAGATGTCGAATAAAAATCTGCAAACACACCACCGTTGTTATCAGAACAAGCAGTGACGAAGGAACGCAATCGGTAGTCCGCAGAAGATCGACATAAAATGGTGGTGCTGACCATAGGAGTATCGGCGTACCCAAAGCGCCGGCAACATTGCCAACGTGCACATTGCGACGGATGACGAAATATCCCGTCAGCCACATCAAGAGAAAGAACACGATGGGAAGGGGGTGAAAAACCAGGAATCCTCCCGCAGCGGTCGCCAGTCCCCGTCCGCCGTGGAAGTGGAGCCAGACGGGATAGTTATGTCCAGTCACGGCAAAAAACAGTGCACCAGCCGCCAGATGGCATTGATCAGGGAACAACATCAAACTGCCGGCTACTGCTATTGCTCCTTTGGCAGCATCCAGGATCCCCACAACAATTGCTAAATCCAGCCGCCGGGTTACATCAAAGACATTGCGAGCACCAACATTTCGACTTCCCACCCGGCGCACATCGATCCCATAACGCTTTGCCAGCAAGTATGCAAAAGGGATCGATCCAACAAAGTATGCCCCAACACTCACTATCAGCCATTGCAGGATCACCATTGTCCCCGCCCTTTTCTTAACCGGCTCTCACCACAGTGGGCTGATAACCAGCAGCAACAGCATAGTCTCAACGCTATCGTCACCCAACATCTCAATCATCCCGACACCCGGTATACCCGCTACAGCACATTACCTATGCCCTGCCATACTTGTGACCTGTACTGCTTATCCACCGGAAGCAGCGACCGGCTGCTGGATCACGGTATCAAGCCCTTTTTGAAAAATCCTCACTGCCCGATCAATCTCGTCAGGTGTGTTATAGAAATGTGGCGAAAACCGAATTTTGCCACTACGATAAGCAATGTGCACACCGTGCTCCATACAAAATTTGGCAACTGCTTTTGCCTGCACCTCATTCTCTCCCACCTGAATGGTCAAAATTCCCGCCCGCAGTTCGGGATCTTCGGGTGTGTACAATTTTACCGATTCGATTTCTTGCAACTGCTCCTGTAAATATTGCACCAGATGCGCAATTCGCTGTTCGATCACCGCTGGCGAAATTTTCAAGAGGAGATCAAGAGCTGCTTCCATTCCATAAAAGCCGGGATAATTCAATGTTGCTGCCTCAAACTGCCGCGCCTGCGGAACCGGCTCCTGATCATACCGGAAAAAATCCCACGGATCCGGGACGGACAGCCAGCTAAAAGGTGTTCGGTGAAGTTGCGCCTGCAACGCTTCGGAAACGTATAGAAATCCTGTGCCGTGCGGCGACATCATCCATTTCTGCCCACCAGCTACCAGCGCATCCACCGGCGTTTGCTGCACATCAATCTGTATACTGCCAACAGCCTGAATAGCATCTACCAGAAGCCAGCATCCATATTGGTCACAAAGCCGTCGCAGGGCTGTCAATGGCGTACGATAACCGCTCAAAAACTGCACGGCACTGACAACAATCGCCCGGGTGCGCTCACTGATGTACTGCGAAAAAAGTTCAGGAGTCGACCGACCATCGGGCGCCGGCAATAATCGCACCCTTACCCCCATTGTCTCCAAAGTGCGGTACGGGTATACATTGGCAGGGAATTCCTGATCAATCATTAAAATCTCATCGCCAGGCTGCCACGGCAATCCCTGGGCAAGAATCTGAATGCCAGAAGAAGTGTTGTGCATCAATGCAATTCGGTCAGGAGTTGTGTTGATCAAAGCAGCGATTTTTTCTCGACACCGCCTCACAACCTCCCAGTCATCCTGCCAGAAATTGATCTTGCCTGCGGAACGTTCGTGCAAATAATACGAAACAGCCTTCACTACTGGCGTTGGCAAGGGACTGGTTGCTGCGTGATTCAAATAAATGGTTGGAGTTTCTTTCAAATACGGGAACATTTCTCGATAATCCATTGCATTGTCCCATTGCATTGAACATCGAACATCTTACAAATTTGCAAAGTTACGCATTTACCTCCGCTTGGCAGCTAAACCCCGCGTGATGATGTCTGGCACTCAGAATAGAGCACCCGGTAGAAATATCCCCCTGCGTGAGAGCAGTGCACAAACTGCACCGAATACCAATAAAAAACCCTCCCCGAAACTCCTCTTACCGGAGCCGGGGAGGGTTTCGACCAAATCTCAATGGCTCCGTTCCCTTACCGCACCACGTGCACCGGCTGCACTAAGGTTTCCCGATTCTCCAGCGTCATCTTGCAGAAATACAACCCGCTCGCTACCAATTGCCCCTGCTCATCTCGCCCATCCCAGATCACTACCTGCTCACTCC
>JALWJX010000065.1 GCA_026996895.1 Candidatus Kapaibacterium sp. | reverse complement strand
TTACTGGATCCACACCAACGATTTCTGCCTGGTGTTTTGTCCCATCAGTCATCGTGATTACAACTTTCGTAGCATTTTCCACCACGTGCGCATTGGTGAGAATGTAGCCATCTTCGGAAATGAGAAAGCCAGAGCCGACCGATTCAACCTCCATCCAGTCACGGAAGCCGAACCAGGGAGCGGGAAAAAGGTCTTGAAATTCACGGGGAACCAGGGAACGGATGACCGATCGAACTGCCAGGACATTGACGCCAACAATAGCAGCCTGACATCGCTGGACTGCCTGGGTAATTGCCGTTTCTCGAGAAGCAGTGATTTGAGCCGGGAGTGCAGCAGCTACGCTGTGGTCCGTATTGGTTCCCGAATCCACAAAGCTGGCATGCGCAGATCGATCGGCGTGGTTTTGAGCAGAACAGGAGACAAGGATGAACATTGCGCTCAGCAGCAGAAAGTGCGCCATTTTGAGCACCCTGTTTAGTCAAACACGTGGACGGCTGGAGACGAAGGAGCATCGGGACTCGTGCTCTGCGCATCTGGAAAATGTTTGAGAATCCAGCGGATACGAGCAGTATCCGGAACGTTGTACAGCCACGAATTATCGCCAATTGCCATCGCAAGGGATAAAAACGCCAGCGCAATGGTTTCATCACCAGAGCAGTCGACAGCACCACCATGTAAATTGGATGGACGAAGGATAAACCCATCCGCTTCTTCTTCGATGTCCGCACCAAATCCTGCCAGCCCATCGACGATTGCAGCAATCCAGTCACTCTGCATTTGCCGGAGATCGACGGCATTTCGTAGATGAAAGGGGTGGCGAAAGAATGCGCAGAGGATGGTGAAAAAGGGAAGAGTGTAGCGATGGAAGTACGGCGATGGCGACACTTCCTGTGGATGGAGGTGAAGCTGTGCCGGGTCGATGGTCACCTGGTAAATGGGTAATGCGGGCATCTGGAGAGTTGCTGGATCGCAGTGTGGACAGTCCATTTGAAGCTGCTCGGTGGTGCAGAGAAATTCCAGCAGTGAATCCGAAGCTGTGCAGCAGAGTTGCCGGGGCAGGGAAAACTGGTGGCGGCGGAGCAATCCGAGCGTGAGGGCGAAGTTTGACAATCGCAAATCGGCTGGTAGTTGCAAGGAGGATGCTGGTGCATCGACTGAAGGATTGATGGTAAAAACAACAGCATTCTTTGCTTCCTGCTGAACGACAACGCCGGGCAGAAGCAGTACGTCCCACAACTGTCGCCATTGTGGCTCAGTGATGTGTGAGCGATCTGAAGCGCAGAGAGCGGCTAATGCTACTGGAAAGCGGTGGCGAAAGGTTGGCAAAGGATGATGAAGTTCGATCGGAGATAAAGTGTCGGGAGCATAAATTGTCAGTGGCGGAGCGAAGTATCGATTAGCAGTGACGCTGACGCCCATTTGCTGCAAAGCGGTGATCAAAAGGTGCAGCGAACGTCGGCGGGCAGTGCCGCTGGCTTCAATCCGCACGGGGAATGGATGTGATGCGAAAATGCCCAGCAGGATGCGGAGTAGCAGTGAGTGGTCACCACCATCGATCCGGAGCGACTTCGGAGCGAAGCGTGGACGACCGCTGCTGGTAATCTCCAGATAATCGGATCCCTTGTCAATGTCCACGCCACATTGCTCAAAGATTGTAATGAGTCGGTGAAAAGCAGGTGTTTGCGGCACGGGCGATAGTTGCGTTGTTCCCCGATAATACAGCGCAGCAACGGCAGTGGCAAGAGCAAAATCTTCATCTGGTGGCAGCGGCGTTGGTGAGAAGGGAACAGCGGTGCGTATCTGGATGTCCATTGCTCTGGAGACGAATTTTATTTTGAAAACGTTACTGACGCTAAGCAGCAGGGTTTGTTGAAGGAAGAGCAGCCAGCTTGATGTACGTGAATGTGGCACTGCCTATTCCGGCACCGCGATTGTTTACGTATCGGTTGGAGGACCAGTCGGCTGGAGAGTCACCGCTTGTGGGTCGTCGGGTTTTGGTGCCCTTTGGAAAGCGTCAATTGACAGGGGTCATTGTGGAAATTGTGCAGCAGCCTGCGGTTGAAGAAGCGGTGATCAAGCCTGTGCTGGAAGTGCTGGACGAAGCACCAATCTTTTCGCCCTCGCTGCTCCGGTTTACCCGCTGGATGGCAGACTATTACTTTGCTTCGTGGGGTGAAGTATTAAAAGCAGCTTTGCCGCAGGGAATGACGCCGGAAACCGTGTTGCGGGTGACACCGACGCGTCCGATCGGTGAGGAAGAACTTCAGCAGTTGCGGCAGCGAGCGCCGCGGCGGGCAGCCGTACTGGAGGCACTGCTTCACCATCCACAGGGAGTGTCCGTTCGATTTCTCGAACGCACTGTTGGGAAAGGAGGACTCCATACAGTGCTGGAAGTACTGGAGGAAATGGGCTGGATTCGCCGAGAGCAGCAATTGCAGTCGCAGGCACAGCCGAAGCGTCAGAAAGCGGTGAGCTTAGCTCCCGGTTTGCTGGAAGATCCGGATCAATTTCGCAGAGTGCTGGAAGAAGTCGAGCGGAAAGCGCCGAAGCAGGCGCTCTTGCTCAGCGCGCTTTATCTCAAGCAACTTCACCAGCCTGATGAACCGGTGTTTATTGGAGATTTGATCCGGGAAGTGGGCGGTTCCTATGCAGCGATCAAAGCCTTAGAGGACAAAGGGTATGTCGTGGAGTACGAAGCGGGAATACTTCGCACAACTGATCAGCCAACGGCGCCGGAGTTAGCACCAAAAGATGAAGCACAGTTGCCACTGACCGTGGAACAGGAGCACGCGAAGGAGCGCATCTGTGAAGCACTGCAACGGAAAGAATTTAAAACTTTTTTGCTGTATGGAGTGACAGGGAGTGGCAAAACGCTGGTGTATTTTCACGCCATTCGAACAGCGCTGGATCGGGGCAAGACGGCTCTGTGTTTAGTGCCGGAGATTTCGCTTACACCGCAATTGGTTGAGCGCTTCCGTCGTGCTTTCCCGGAAACTGTAGCGGTGTTCCATAGCCGGATGTCAGCGGGAGAGCGTTATGATGTGTGGCAGGTCGTGCGGCGAGGAGAGGCAAAAGTTGTGGTCGGTACCAGGTCCGCCATTTTCTTACCGTTGCCAAACCTGGGCATCATTATCGTCGATGAGGAGCACGATCCGTCGTACAAGCAGGTGGCACCGTCACCACGGTATCACGCCCGCGATTGTGCAGTAGTACGGGGAAGTCTGGAAAAAGCGGTGGTGGTGCTGGGATCTGCTACGCCGTCGCTGGAGAGTATGTACAACGCTCAGACGGGGAAATACCATTTGCTGGAAATTCGCCAGCGAGTGGAGCAGGCGCAATTGCCGGCAATCGCTGTGGTGGATATGCGGCAGGCGTGGAGGATGAAAAAAGTGCTGGGGTCCTTTTCAACCGTTTTGCTGGAAAAAATTCTGGAACGCATAGAGCAGCGGCAGGGCGTGATTCTGCTCCAGAATCGCCGCGGATTTGCTTCGTGGCTGGAGTGTCCGGAATGCGGGTACATTCCTCAATGTCCCCACTGTACCGTGGCGCTCACGTATCACAAATTCCGCCAGCAGATGCGATGTCACTACTGTGGCTATACGCAGCCCGTGGAGTGGCAGTGTCCGAAATGTGGGACGGAAATGCGGCTGGTCGGCAGGGGTACACAGCGGGTGGAGGAAGAACTGGGACAGTTGCTACAGCAATACGGAAGGCAGGCAAATATTCAGCGGGTCGATCTGGACGCAGTGGCAACCCGGACGAAGTTGCAGCAGGTGCTCCAGGCGTTTGCCCGGCGCGAAGTGGACATTCTGGTGGGGACGCAAATGATTGCAAAGGGACTGGATTTTCCGCACGTCACGCTGGTCGGTGTGATCAATGCCGATGTCCAGCTCTATCTTCCCGATTTCCGCGCCGCTGAGCGTACGTTCCAGTTGCTGATGCAGGTAGCAGGAAGAGCGGGGCGCACAGGTGATGCACCGGGTGAAG
This sequence comes from Candidatus Kapaibacterium sp., assembly GCA_026996895.1. Lineage (GTDB taxonomy): Bacteria > Bacteroidota > Ignavibacteria > Kapaibacteriales > WFXC01 > WFXC01. The sequence goes on along the minus strand of JALWJX010000065.1, from coordinate 48,424 downwards.
TTGTAATCCAGACAATGCATCCTCATCATCCGGTGATCCGGGCTGTGCAGGCACAGAGTTATGAGTTGTTTTACAATGATGAGCTCCAACTGCGCCGGGAAGCGCATTATCCTCCCTTTACACGCTTTGTGTTGATTGAATTCAGCGGAAAGGATGAGGAAAAAGTGCATCAGGCGGCACATCGAATGGCATTGTTGTTACCGCGGAAACATCGAGCGCTGGAAGTGCTGGGTCCGGCAGTCCCACCTATTGCCCGGTTGCGCGGCTACTACCGGCGATTCCTCGCTATCAAAAATTTTAAAGACGTTGATCCTACCGGTACGCAGCTCCAGCATATTCTCAGCGCGGCGCTCCATCAGTACCATCAGAAATACGGAACTCCCGCCGTGCGCCACACCATCGATGTTGATGCGTACGGTATAGCATAGCAAGGGTTCTATAGGTTTGCGGTTTAGCGAAGATGCTGAAAAGGAGTGGGCAGGAACAACGCTGTGCTGTTGCTGGAATATTTTTCGGAGGCTGAGCCAGAGGATACAGGGAAGGAAAGACTTGTTCGTTTGTTGGCATTGTAAAGCATAACAGGAGGCAAACGTATTGCAACAATCGATGGTGCGCATTCTGTTTGTTGTGTTTGTGCTTGTGGTGATAGGAGTGCTGGTGTTTCTGGATCGGTTTCTGTACCGACAGTTGTGTGAGCGTTTCCGGCAGTTCCAGCATTCGTGGATAGGGCGGCTTTTTCGCTGGTGCATCTATGGAATGCCCGTCCTGTTTCTCGCTGCTCTAATCATTCGGCGATGGGTGTCCTCCAGTTCGCCCGTAATGTTTGGCGTTACCCTGTTGCTTGCTTTCTGGTATTTGCCGAAGTTGCCAGTTGCCCTGGGATGGTGGCTGGTTTCCATAGTGCGGCGGTGGTGGAAGCCTTCGGCATTGTCATTTTCTGCACAGCGGCGATCGGTACTGCAGGGAACGCTGGCAATTGCTGCTGGTTATCCCTACATCGTTGCAGCCGTTGGGGCAGCCCGGACGACGTACAATGTGCAGGTGCAACGTCGCACGCTCCATTTTGCAGATCTACCAGCGGCTTTTGCTCCTCTGCGGATTGTTCAGATTTCCGATTTGCACGTCGGCTCTTTCCCTGATCCGCTCGATTTTTTCCAGCCAGTTTTTGAGCGTATTGCCGCCCTGCAACCAGATCTGGTGGTTGTTACCGGTGATTGGGTGAATTTTGATCCCCGGGAACTGGAGCCGCTGCTCCCGCTCTTCCGTCAGCTTCGGGTTCCTCTGGGAGTCTACGGGTGTCTGGGCAACCACGATCACTATATGAGCAGTGAGGATCATCAGCAGCTCAAGGAGATCATCCGAGAAGCCGGCGTCCATTTGCTGGTGAACGAAGCGGATGTGCTGGAACGATCCGGAGAGCGCCTTGCCATCGTTGGAACTGACAACACCGGAACAGGACAGTACTTTGGAGATCTCCCAAAAGCAATGAAAGAAGTGCCAGAAAACACCTTTGCTCTTTTGCTGGCACATACGCCATCGTACTGGGATAAAGCGGTGCGTGGAAAAGCACCTATTGCACTGATGCTTGCTGGTCATACTCACGGAGGACAATTGGCGCTTCCACTGGGCGTGGTGACACTCAATCCTGCGCACCTGGTATTCCGATATGTGCAGGGGTTGTACGCAGATTCGGGAGGACAAATGCTTTACGTCAACGCTGGATTGGGTACAACGTTCTTTCCGCTGCGCACGGGCGTACCGCCAGAAATAACCCTGCTGGAACTGCGATCGCCGGTGTAGTTGCAATGCTGGAAGTTTCAAATTTCCCTGCTGCTGCTTCTTAGTAGCCCCCTGCGATCGCCCGTATAGTCACAACACTGGAGCTGAAACAATCCCGAATATCAGCCGTCCAATGGGTGTTGTACAGAAACGATAGGGTGATGAACGTACGAGGACGGCAATCCGGAACGGCCCCCAGAGTTGCTTTGCTTACGTTCGGCTGTAGCAAGAATATCGTGGATTCTGAAGTGCTCTATCGACAGTTGCTCCACTATGGCGTTGCCGTGTCGGAAGATGTGGAAGATGCTGATATTCTGATTCTGAATACCTGCGGCTTTATCGACCGGGCAAAGGAGGAGAATGTCGATGCTATTCTGGAGGCGGTGGAGCTAAAGAAAGCGGGCAAGGTGCAAAAAATTATCGTTGCTGGTTGTCTGTCACAGCGTTACGGTCACACCTTAGCGAAGGAAATTCCAGAAGTGGATCGCTTTGTTGGCACCGAAGCGTACGAGGCAATTTTGCAGGAAATTTCGCCGGACTATCGCTATACGCTGGTTGGGGAACGGGCGCTGTTGACACCGGGACATTATGCGTATGTGAAGATTTCGGAAGGCTGCGATCATCCCTGCTCCTTTTGTGCTATTCCCTTGATTCGAGGACGGCACCGCAGTCGCCCGATGGAGGAGATTGAGCAGGAAGTGCGGCAGTTGGTGCAGCAGGGCGTTAAAGAAATCATCCTGATTGCGCAGGATACAACCTACTACGGCAAGGATCTGTACGGACAACGGATGTTAGCGTCGCTGCTGCGGCGGCTCAGCGACATTCCGGGAGTTGAATGGCTGCGACTTCATTATGCCTATCCTGCGCACTTCCCGGTCGAAGTGCTGGAAGTGATGGCGGAGCGGGACAACATTTGCAAATATCTGGATATGCCGTTGCAGCATATTTCGGATCGGGTCTTGAAATCAATGCGGCGGGGGATTACGAAGCGGCGAACCGTGCAGTTACTGGAAACCATTCGTGCCACAATTCCCGATATTACGCTCCGAACAACCTTTCTGGTGGGATATCCGAACGAACGGGAAGAAGATTTTCAGGAGTTGTGCGATTTTGTGGCGGCAATGGAATTCGATCGGGTCGGGGTATTTCCGTACTCATTGGAGGAAGGAACGGTGGCGGCTGTGTTAGGAGATCCAATTCCGCAGGAAGAGAAGGAGCGGCGTGCCCAGCATCTGATGGAGATCCAGCGGGCTATTGCGCTGCGGAAGAATCAGCAACTCATAGGCAGCACCGTGAAGATCCTTGTGGATGAAGAAATCGCTGGTGAGTATGTGGGGCGAACCGAAGGAGATTCACCCGAAGTGGATCAGGTAGTGTATATCCGGTCGGATCGTAAACTACAACCTGGACAGTTTGTTTATGGAGAAATTGAAGATGCGGCGGAATACGACCTTTTTGCTCGCCTGGTGGATGTGCCTGCTGCTCTCAGTAGCAGTGATACCAGCTCAGGAACAGGATAAAAAGCAGTTTTTTGTCGATGTCGCCAGCTTCCGGGGACCCGCTGCACAGCAGGAACGCGTGGATGTCTATATAATGTTGCCGTACGCTTCACTGCTCTTTGTACGGAATGGGGGTGCATTTGTAGCACGCTATGAGCTGGAAATCAGTTTCTGGCAGGGCGAGGAGAAAGTCCGTGATACAACGATCCTGGGGCAAATATCCACGGTTGATGAAGAGATCGCCAGTGGTGTCCGGGGCGACTTTGATTCCGTCCAGGTCGTGACTTTCCTTCCGCCAGGGAAGTATCAGTGTCGGGTGCAGATTTTTGATGCCAAAGCCAAAGAAACGTGGCACTGGCAGCAGGAGTTTACTGTGACAGACTATCACCGTTTTCCGTTTAGCCTGAGCAGCATTTTGTTCCTTTCGGATGTCGAGCGGCAGGATTCGATGTTTGTCATCACTCCGCATCTTTCCTCGGATGTTACTCCCTTGCTCCCGGAAGATCTTTTTATTTATGTCGAAGCCTATGCGCAATCGCCGCCGTATGATGCTGCGTATTTTATCGAGGTGCTCAACGCACGCAAGGAAGTCGTTGCAAAGTTTCCGTCGGAACCCCTTGCCTTAAAAGATACGGTCGTGCCTATTATTCGGCGGCTCGTGCTACCAGAAGGGTTGCGGAGTGGCACCTATCGTCTGTCGGTTGCGCTGCACAAGCCGGTGAGTGGAGAAGTTCGCAAGGAGGATATTCTGGGGGTTTCGGTGCGTCCCTTTGTGATTCGAGCCAATATTCTCCATTATTCGTACATCAGCGATGAAGAGCTGGAGACCGCCATTCGGCAGATGCGATATGTGGCAACGGCGGAGGAAATTGCATTCATTCTGGCAGGAAAAACGGTGCAGGAACGCCGCCGGCGGTTCCTGGCATTCTGGAAGCAATTAGATCCGACACCGGGAACCCGACGTAATGAGGCTTTTGAAGAATACTACCGGCGAGTCCAGGAAGCCAACCGGTTGTTCAGCACGTATCGTCCCGGCTGGTTGACCGATCGTGGCAGGGTATACATTATTTACGGTCCGCCGGAGAGTCGGCGACAATTGGTTGATCCGCAAACCGGACTTTACATTGAACGGTGGTACTATCCCGGTAACCGGGTTTTTGAATTTGTTGACTATACGGGATTTGGCGATTATCGGCTGGTTACCCCGTTACCTCCAACCGCAAAATATCGGTATTCCTCATAGACGGGACATCGCCATCGGGAGGATGATTTTGTATCATCGAAGCTGTGAGCCAGAATTGACACAGTGCCAGAGGGTAGGTTTACGACACCTTTTTCTTCTTCCGCTTTCCGCTCCGCCGTTTCCGCTTTCCTTTTTGCTTTGCTTCCTGCAGTAATGCTTTAGCGGCAGAAGGGGCATAGGGAGACCCCACAGTGTCGCCGTCCAGTGCGTCGCCTAAGTAGGTAAAGTCCAGTTCCCGGCGTTCCAGATTCACCTTCACTAATTGCACGTGCAACCGGCTTCCAATGTGAATCCGCTTTCCTGTTCGTTGTCCGATAAAAGACTGAAGGCGTTCATTGAACAGGTAGAAATCGTCGAAGAATTCTCCGATCCGCAGCAAACCTTCGAAGTAGTAGCGGTCGACCATTACAAAAGCACCGAAGCGAAGCAGACCGGTCACCGTTGCGTTGAAACTTTCGCCAATGAATTTCTGTGCCAGCATCGTCTGTGCCAGTTTAATGGATGCCCGCTCCGCTTCCATTGCCAGACGTTCCTGCGCGGAACAGTGGTCTGCAATAGCGCCTAACTGTTCTTCCAGTTGCTTCCATTCCGAAGGTGGCGGTATCTCTCTGGCATATCGTTTCAACAGTCGATGCACCACCAGATCGGGATACCGGCGAATGGGAGAAGTGAAATGCGTGTAGTCGCTGAACCCCAGTCCATAGTGTCCGATGTTGTATTCCGAGTACACGGCTTTGGACATAGCCCGCAGCAGCAATTGGTGAATGACAAATTTTTCAGGCAAATGGTCGATTTCCAGTAGCAACTGATTGATCTCACGAGAACTCAGCGATCCCGTCGGTGTTTTGATCCCGAAAGATCGGATCAACTCCAGCGCCGTTTTGAGTTTTTCTGGATCCGGTTCATCGTGAATTCGATAGAGAAATGGCAACAACTGGATGCGTTTCCCTCTGCGAGGCGAAAGTTTGCGAATATGTTCAGCAACAGTACGGTTTGCCAGTAGCATACATTCTTCCACTAAGGAGGTGGCATCAGTGCGGCGTTTCAACTGAACGTCCACCGGTTGCAACTGATCATCCAGCACAAAGCGGAGCTCGGGATTGTCAAAATCAATGCCTCCTTTTTGGTACCGCCGCTTCCGCTGTTGCTGGGCAATGCGGTGAAGCTGAAGAATCATATCGCTGAGCGGATGGCTGCGGTCACCGTCGATAATTGCCTGAACTTCTTCGTAGGTAAAACGCTCGTTGCTATTGATCACCGATTCGACGATTTCATAACTTTTGACCGATCCCCGCGGCGAAATTTCCATCAACACCGAATACGTCAGGCGATCTTTGTGAGGAACCAGCGAACAAATGTTCGTTGACAACACTTCGGGGAGCATCGGAATAACCCGGTCGACTAAGTAAACGCTGGTTCCACGTGCGAAGGCTTCCCGGTCAATGGCAGATCCTTCCGGAACATAATGGCTGACGTCTGCAATGTGCACGCCCAGGCGGTAATTGCCATTCGGCAGTCGTTCCAGCGAGAGAGCGTCGTCATAATCTTTGGCGTCCGTGGGATCAATGGTAATCGTGGGAATTGCTCGAAAGTCCCGGCGATGAGCAATGTCTGCTGCTGTGGGTTCACGAGCAAGCCGCTCGGCTTCTTTCAACACTTCTGGGGGAAAAGCCGGTGGGAGATTGAATTCCCGAACGATGCTGTCAAATTCCACAGTGGATTTTCCAGCCCGTCCCAGAACTTCAATCACGCGGGCAGTGGGGTTTTTATAAGGATCATCCCATCGGAGCAGTTCGATGAGAACCTTATCGCGCGGACGTGCGCCGTTTAAGTGGGAGCGATGAATGAGAAAATCAACGTGGATATGCTCATCATCCGGAATGGCGAAGTAGAATTGGTCTTGCTTTTCAATGGTGCACACAAACCGGGTTTGTGCTCGGTGCAGCACGCGGAGGATTTCTCCATAGATTTTCTGGTCTGGCGTGACCGTTGTAACGCGTACTTTGACCCGATCTCCGTGCAGTGCCGTATTCATCAGGTGACGTTCGACAAAGATTTTTTCAAATTCTGGGTGATCGGTTCGAACGACGCCGTCGAAAGCGAAAACATAGAGCGTTCCTTCCAGCACCCGGATCGCATCGTCAGAGAGATAATACCGCCGCCGGCGAGATTTGCGCACGATCCCTTCTGCAACCAATTCCCGCAATGCCTGCTGGAGCGCTGTAAAGGCATCGGTGTCTGGTGCGATGCCTAAGAGCATGGCAATTTCCTGAAGTCGCAGCGTTTGGGGAGCGGCATTTTCCAGAAGCTGAATAATGCTGTGTTTAAGATAACCCAGTGCGTTCTGTGTTTCAGGCATAAATTTTGACCGTGTTTGATTTTTGCGCCGCACGTTCTAAGATAGCATTGGCTTTGTTGAGCACAGTGTCAACAGAGCGGTGCGACCGGGTTTCAATGATCCCTGCACTAACGGTTACGGTGAACTGGGTATTGTGATACTGCAGCGGCGTTTTTGCAATTTGTTCGCGAATCAATTCTGCTAAGGAACGTGCTTTGCCCGCCGGCATCTGCGGTAGGAAGATCGCAATGGTTGCCTGCGGCAGCCACCCCATTGGGGCATAAGGAGGAACGTGATGGAAAACAATCTGGAAAACAGTTTCTAAAATTTGCAGGACGGCAGAAGACCCCAGGCGTTGTCGAAGCGTGTCCCAGTGGTCAATGCGCAATAAGACTAAGGATGAGCGATGCTTCAACGTTTTTGTTCGGAGCAGCTCTTGCTGGAGCAGTTTTCGGAACATCGGTTCCGCCCATAGCCGGTCAGCAACTGTATCGGGGATCATTGGCGGCAATGTAGCAGGGGTCACCGCACCGCGAACCCGATGCCAGAAGCTGTGAAGGAACAACTGGAGAAAGTTTTGTTCTTGCTGCACCAGCGGAACCTCGGAAGCGAGCAATACCACGTGGTATCGGTGATCGGAACCGGGGAAGAAGAGACCAGCGATGAAGTGCCACGGTTCCTCACCATCGCTTGATTCAGACAGTACAAATGGTGGCGGTGCTGGTGTTTCGAGCGAGAAAAGCGGATCGATGGATTCAAGTAGATGTTCCAGTTGATCCGGGCTCAGCGTTGTAGCGGAGGGAACAGGTGACCATCCCTGGGCAGTCCAGGTGGCAATGCCGTACTGGAGATAGGGATGGGTGGTGTTGCGAAGCATTTCTAAGGTTTGTGTGATGGCGTCAGGATCTGGAAGCCCCGGTTCCTGTGTGATGAAACTCTGGAAGTGCAACAGAAATTGCGCAGCTTGGTAGTAGTCATATTTGGAGATGTAGCCGTGTACCAGAGTGGTGATCAGGCAGGCAAATTGCGTCAGGAGTTGCACAGTATGTACATCGAATGCTTTTTGCCTGGTGGAGTCAGCAACTAAAAGTCCGATCAGAGAGTGACGGTACTCGATGGGAAATGCAATCAGCGATCGTGTGCCGGTGGGAGTGGTGTAGTATGAAATAAGGTCTGCTTCCACGCTTTCATTGATGTCCGTAATGATTTGCGGTTTGCTATCCTGGATGATTTGAGAAAGCAGGTCATCCCCAATAGGAATTTTTCCCTCGCGGATGGGAAGCGCCGTTTCACTGTGGAAGGCTTCAATACGGAGTTGTTGCCGCTCATCGCTGACCCAGCAGTAAAAGACCATACGGGCATCGATGAGGTTGTGGATGGCTTTTAGAATTTGCTTCAAAAGCAGTGTAAACTCTTTGCGCGGCTCTGCGTGGATGTCATCGAAGTTGGGAAGAATGTCCTCAAGTCTGATGTCTACGGGCTGGCGAATGTGGCCAACAGAGTTTTCTGGTGGCGCCGGTGCGACGGCAGGATCAGGTTTGTCCATTGCCGTTGCTGTTTGCGGCTCTGGTGAAGCAGTGGCGGGCGCAGAAGAAGTGCCAGAGGCTGATGACGGAATGGTGCCAACAATTCGGAATCCCTCATCGCCATCCTCAAAAGCTATATCGTTTTCATCCGGGACCTGACGCTCAGTGTCGACTGAGGGGGACAACGATTGGGTAGATTGCCCAGATGGTTCATCGGCGCTGGCGGTTGGAGGAGCGTCGGTATCTGTTTCCAGCGCATTGCCCGGATCGGTATCAAACGTGAATCGAGTAACACCATCAGCAGTGGTGGTGACTTTGACCGGAATATCATTCACCCCACCAGTCAGAGTTTCGCTCTGCAGAGGCACGTCATCTTTAATGCGCTGGGCGATGAGAAGGAACAGAGCAATAACGCTCAGGATCGTGACGCAAATGCCGATGAGCTTGAGAGCAAAGTGATCGAAGGATACGAAGATTACTATCCCTCCCAGTGCCGTGATGACCAGGGGAAGATCCGTGAACGGATGTAGAAAACGCAGTATGTTGCTCCGACCATCGAGCATTACTTCAAAGCTGACACCTGTACCGCTACTGTATAAGACTGAAGGATTTTTTGCGAAGAATCCTGAGCAGTAATTGTAATGGGCAGCATAATGTCCATATCATAGGATTTGTATTTGGGTAAACCCGTCTGGAGATCGATCACCGCTGATCCACTCCCTTCATATCGATAATTGGGATCGATGCGGATGGTTCCGGTGGAGTCTTTGACTTCCAGTGGCGATACAACTGCTCGTGCCGCCATTTTTATTCGTGCTACGTGCGCCGCTGTATCGACTGAAGCAATTTGGAACGTCGCCGTATTTTTAGCAGTAACGGGATCAAAAAGCACGGTGGTATACGTCCGTTGCCACTGTTTCGCTGAAAATTGCCGATCCGGGTAATAGGTAAACAGGTTTTGCAGCAGCAGGATATACACCTCAGAGCTAATTTGCTGGGTCAATTCCCGTCGAAGGAATGATTTCATAGAGTCTATCTGCGCAGCATTTGCCTGTCCCGATTGCAGCAGCGCATCAAATTGGGATTGTTGTAACTGAAGCAGGGAATCGATGATCGGATGAATGTTCTGGATATCCACAATCTGTCCACGGGGCGTCACAGCGATCGTAACGGGAAGGTGGAGCGCAGTGAAAAAAGCCTGAACTTTTGGCGAAGGTGGAGCTGTCTGTGGGTCGGAGGAGCGGAAATCAATGAGCTGGGGTGGCAGTGTTGAGTCCGCCGGCTGGATCTGAACTTTAACGTGGAAGGAGTCCAGAACAACCTGTAAGCGCCAGAGGGTGTCGTCAGGTGGAAGTCCCCGCAGGGTAAAAAACATTGTTTTGTGCTCATTGATGTGATTGCCCCCGGATTTTAGTTCGCTTCTGGTTGCAATTCGGTAGGATTGGTGAACAGTGGTATCCAGTTGATAACCGAGTTGCCAGCCGGTCGTCGCAGTTGTATCAGCAGAAATGGAGCTGATATCCCGAGAGGTGCTGGTGTCTTCCTGGGCAGTTTGCGTTGTCATCGGGGAATGGCGCTCCTGCGAAGGAGTATTCGAAGAGCACGCCAGAAGCAGGAACACAGACCAGAGAATACTCAAACGAAATGCTACCATTTGAACTGTCCTTGTAGTTGCAATTGATACGTTGAATGAATAACGTGTGTAAAGGTCTTGCCACGCGGAGTACGGAGCCGAACCCGTGCTTTCAGTTCCCCCAATGCCTGTCGAATCGTACCATACTGGTTAATGTACACCGAATGGGTTTGATAGCCGGACACTTTCTGAATTTCCGTAAACACATCTTCGTAGCCGGGGGTGAGCACAATGCTAAAGCGGGGTGCCAGGGAGTCAGCAGTTGCGGTGACCCAGTATTCGCCAGTTGTGTCCGATCGTGTGACCTGGATAGCAGCGAGACTCTGGAAAAAGATTTTGTCAGCTTCAAACAGCACGGGACGGAACCATTCAGCATTCCACGCAACCAGGGGATTGTGCGGCAGCATCTGGCGAGTAATGTCGGTGAGGAATAGCAGGCGATCATCACAAATAGCAGAGCTCCAGAGAAATTTTTTGACCGTGTCTAAGGTGGAGGTTGAATCGAAGATCTGCTGGTAAAGCAGTTCGCGAGACGGAGACTCGATCAAAGCAATGTCGTTGTAGGGAGAGTAGGTGAAGAACCATTCTCGTCCGTATGGGATCGTCGTCCACAGAAATTGCCAGTCACTAATGGGCGGAGGGAAATCAACTTCCGAGTTGTACTGGATGGAGATTTCCGGGTCGTGGTATGTGTAGCGTAATGAGTCGATATTGACAGCAACCGTGACAAATCCATCGCCACGGTCTTCAATAGCACGCAGGCTGAAGAAAAATTCTGTTTTGGTTTTGAACTCTACGGTGGAGCTGTCGTTATAAACCCGGTTCACAGTCGTGGTATGCGTGAATTTGTAGTGTTTCCGAACGTTTATGGGGAATCGAGCCCGAAGTCGCAGCAACTGCTCGCTGCGTTCACCTTTAGCTGCTGGTGGTCGCGGCGTTTGTTGCCCCTGTGCCATTGCTGAGGGCAGCAGATGCAGCAAGCTGTAGAGTCCCACGATGACCAATGCAATGGAGCGCCTCATTTTCACCTTTGCTCGTTACTGTTGTCCGGTTTGATCCGTTATCGTCCAGAGTGTATATGCTGCTAATGTCATCCCGTCCCAGATCTCGCCCGTTGCAACCAAATGACGAAATTGGTTCAGCCTTACTGTGAGCACTTCAAAGGTTTCCGTATCATCTGGCTGGATAGAATCGTCTGGCTGTAACTCTCTGGCAACAAAGACGGAGCAAAGTTCTTCGATGACTCCATTGCACGGGTTGAAGCTTCCCAGAAGTTCGAGCGTGTGAGCGGTATACCCGGTCTCACCGCGCAACTCCAGAGCAGCAGCTTCCACAGAGGATAAATGTTCGGGACGTCCACCGCCGGGAAATTCAATACTGAATTGCCGATGCAGGTACCGATATTGTCGAACCATCAGAAACGTTTCAGCATCCAGCAGGGGAATGATCATCACTGACCCCGGCGTCCGGACATAATGGTATTGCCGGAGGGCACCGGACGGCAGGCGATAGTAGTCGAATCGATACTCCCAATAGGGATTCCGCCACACCTGCGTGCTAAAGACACACTGAAACGGCGGCAGGACGGAGTCCTGCTGATTTAACTGCGCCCGATGGCGGTTGTTGTCACCGATGGTTGTATCCTATGCCTCACTGTTTTGAAGAATTTCCGCTTCGCTGAAGAAGAAATGAATTTCGATTTCCGCATTCTCCGGGGAATCCGATCCGTGCACCGCATTCTGTCCCTTGTCCGTACCGTACAGTTTCCGAATCGTTCCTTCCGCCGCTTCCGCCGGATCAGTTGCCCCGATCAGGGAGCGGAAGTCCGCAACCGCATTTTCTTTTTCCAGCACCATCGGCATAATGGGTCCACTGCTCATAAACTGGACCAGATCATCATAGAAGGGACGTCCCCGGTGGACTGCATAGAATGCGCCAGCCTGCGCTGGAGAAATCCGGGTCAATTTGAGAGCCTTGATCGTAAAACCCGCATTCAGAATGTGATCGATAATTTTGCCTGCATATCCTTTCTTGAGAGCATCGGGTTTGATAATAGCAAGGGTTCGTTGCATCGTCACTTTGCTCTGTGTTGTCCTACTTCTTTTTGCTACTGGTTTTTGCCGATTTCTTTTTCGATTTTGCCGATTTCTTCGCTGATGCTTTCTGCTGGTTCAACACCGCTTTGACCGTTTCACCAATATCGGCGGGGGAGGGAACAACAGTAATGCCGGCGGCTTCCATTGCGGTGATTTTTGATTCAGCGGTCCCTTCGCCGCCAGCGATAATAGCGCCTGCGTGTCCCATCCGCCGCCCCGGTGGAGCAGTGCGACCGGCGATGAACCCTACCACCGGCTTTTTGACATACCGTTTGATGTAGGCAGCCGCTTCTTCTTCAGCAGTGCCGCCAATTTCACCGATCATCAAAATGACTTCTGTTTGAGGATCTTTGTTGAACAATTTGATGATGTCCACAAACTGCGAGCCGACAATTGGGTCACCGCCGATGCCAACGCACGTGGATTGTCCGATACCCAGCGAACTCAACTGGAACACCGCTTCGTAAGTCAGCGTTCCGCTGCGGGAGACGACGCCAACGGGACCGGGCTGGTGGATGAAGCCCGGCATAATGCCTAATTTCGTTTCGCCTGGTGTGATCACTCCTGGGCAGTTCGGTCCGATAAGTCGCGATCTGGAATGCTTCAGAGCGTCGTAGACTTTCGTCATATCTCGGACAGGGATGCCTTCGGTGATGCAGATGATCAGGGGAATTTCTGCTTCAATTGCTTCGTGCAGCGCATCAGCGGCAAAAGCAGGGGGAACGAAAATGATGGAAGCATCCGGATGGGTGGCATCGACTGCTTCTTGAACCGTATTGAAAATTGGCACTGGTTTCGGAAATGGATTCGCTTCATCTCCCTGATATTCAGTGCCCCCTTTGCCCGGCGTAACCCCGGCGACGATGTTGGTGCCATACTCCAGCATCTGGGCAGAGTGAAAAGTTCCTTCCTTCCCGGTAATCCCCTGCACCAGCACCCGCGTACCCGCATTGACTAAGATGCTCATCCATCTCCAGAGCTTTGTTGTACTCAAAACGCGAAACTACAAAAGTACGAAAAGTTCCACAGATGGGAAGCGGGTTTCCAATTCGGCAAGGAGTGCGAATCTATTGTGCTACCGAAGGATTGCCAAAGAAAATTTATTCTCGCTACGGATTTTGAGAACCTTCTCAAAAGAGTTCGCTGAATGTGCTATGATGAGGACAAGTCGTAGAATTGCTTAAAAGTAGTGACTGGTAAGTTCAATTAAAGTCGAACGACAACGATGGAAGCTCTTACAGCACGTCTAAGTAGCGAGTGGCACGTTTTGTCCTCCAAGCATGCAGAGTTGAAGGAGGAGTTCGAGCAGATTCTGCAACAGTATCGCGATGGAGGACTGGAACGCCACGCTTACCTGATCAAGGGAGTTTATGGGCAGGGCAAAAGTGCGTTGTTATTTTTCCTTTTTCGCCGGGCAAAAGAAATGGGGCTGTTTCCGGTACTGAGTATGGCGGCGAAGCTGTTTTTAGCTGATGACGCATCGGCAGAGAAGGTGCCGACGAATTACGCAGATTTAAAGGAGTGGGTTGATACAAAGGTGCAGCGCGCCGTACAGGCAATTGTGGACAGACGATGGGAGGAAGTGGAGCTCTGGAAGGGATTTTCGCAGGATGTTTTAACCGATATGCAACAGTTCTATGAGAATGCTACGATGGATCCGGACCGGTTAGTGCTGCTTGTGGATGAGTTGGAAGATGTATACCAGAAGTTGGTCGAGCATGTTGGAGGTGATCCGTTGCGGGGATGGTTGCAGGATTCAAAGTATCTGAAAGTTGTAGCATTGACCCCCGCGGGTGTTCACGATCTGGGGACCGCCGATCGCCAGCGATTGGGCATTTTTCTGATTCCCACGGTTGATCCATTGTACATTCGGGACCATTATGGATTGCCTGCGGGCAAAGCAAATGCCGCCTGGTGGTTATCCCGAGGGGTGCCGAGGAACATCATTAAAAACGTTGAAACCTTGCGGAAAGTAACGGATCAGCAGCTGCGCTCCCCGTATGAGTTGGAGCGGATTCTTCAAAATCTGGATCCTATCGGAAAAGCGGCTGATAAAGTTCCCGCAGTAACACTGGAAAGGGTGAAAGGAGAACATCGACCCATCGTTGTAGATCTTCGACCGCAAAATTTTGAGAGACAGCCATGGGGGATAGAAATTCGCGTCGAAGAGCTGCAAGAAGCCGAACTTATTCAGCCCTTACAACAATTGTTTGGCATTCAAGAAGAGCAGATTGCAACGGCATTTGCATACTATCTTCGAAAGCTGGCACTGCTGATTTCAGATGAGGAACGGATTGCCTACATTCCTGACTCGGAACTGAAGGATTTCTTCAAATTGGCAATGGATCTGATGATCTTTGAAGCCAATGAAGATCCGGCTATTCGTGACCATTTCGACCAGATCCCCCTATTAGCAGAGGCGATCGATAAACAAAACGAAAGTCGGGTTGCTAAACAGTTAGACGGCAAAAGCGGAATTCTTGAGGGTGATTTATCCAAAAAGCTACCGATTGAAATCGGACAGGTGGGACAAATATTTCCGTTCCCTATAGCAAACCCTGTGCTGTTTACTGCGCCGAGCCAGGTGTTAGAGCGATGGGAAGCAGATGGCAAGCCGGGGAGCCCTTTGATAGCCGGAAAGATCGGTGGAACAGATTTTCTGTTCTTTGTCCGCTATCAGGATATGGTCCAGTATAGTACCGAATCCCACCAGTTTTTGGATGCTACGTTGCCGGATGGAAAGAAGATGATCCTGCTGTTGCCGAAAGCGGAGTATCAACGATGGAAAGATGACGGTAACAGACCGCTATTGCTGGGTTGGCTGAAAAAGTATGGACGGCTTCAAATCCAGCCAGTAGAGGGTTTACTGGAAAGTTTTTTGCTCAGTGTGTGGGAGCCGCAAAGAGAAGTTCCCGTGCGGTGGGCAGATCTAAAAGATCGGTTTCAAGCATCAGAGGATTACTATGCGCGACGAAAGTTTGAGCTGTATGGAGCTGCTCTTGAGGGTATTCTTCAAGAGGTTGAAAGTTCAATTACTCCGAGGTACTTCATTGTGGGAAGGGAAAAGCTTGAAGGTGAAGATCGATGTTGGGGAGATGGTTACCTAAGAGATCGAGAAATTGCTGTTATGATACTTCTTTTAGGGTTGCTGACCAAAGATGGGAAGCTTTCCTCTCAGGACAGGGAGCGGTTAATAAGACTTCGAGGAATTGTTCAGGAAATGAAAAAGGAAGATGTTTTTAAACCACTATTCCAAAGACCAGGGATTTCAACATTGATAGATTACATTCCCTCGGAAAGAATACCAAAGTATTTGCAGGAAGTTAACTTATTCTTTTCAGAGCCTAAGTACACAGCTTTGCGGCAGTTGATCCGAAACGTTGGTTTAGACGATTTTTGTCGTTTAGCAACTTCTGAAAATGATAAGCGGTTACTGGAAGCAGCCTGGCGGTTGGAGCGCCAGTATTTTAGCAGCGGGCAGGAATTTGAGAAACTTCTGCAACAATTTCGTTCCATCTATTATCGGATGCAGGAGTTGCAAAAACAGCGAAAGCATCTTGCTGGTCAATTAGGGATTTCAGAGGGAGAGATCTTTCCGTTGTCCTCAGGACAGGCGGATGACGAGCCCAAATGGATACAATGGATGCAACAGCTATCAGAGCTGGAGTTCGAGGAAAAAGCACTGCACCATCTTATGGAGGTTCTGTTTGTGCGAAGTGAATTGGAACAGGGATTTTCCCAAGCATTGCATCATTTGCAGCAAAAGATTTTGGAGTTTGAAAGTCGATTGCAGGAAACAAGGCAAAAGGCTGAGGACATTGGCAAAAAGTTTCGCGAGAATCCGTTGTTACAGGAGTTTCTAAAGGAGAACAAAAGTAAAAGCAAGACATTACGAGAATTGCTAATAGTACAACCGAAGGAAATTGTTGCGGATGGAGACTTTGCTTCAGGAGATGGGGAGCGTAATTTTACTCTTCAGTTAGAGGAGTGGTTAAGTCAAAAGGAGAAAGATATTGTGAGTTTGGAAAGGATAGTGAATCGGATCGTGCAGCAGGGAGAAAAGATCCAATCCTTGCTTCGAGAGAATGGATTATTGACAGAAAGTCCAACAGAAGTGGAGAAAGGAGACACTGGGCGCTACCAGAAGCAGAGAAAGGGGATGGTGGACACTACTATGTCGTTGCTTGAAGCACTGGAACAGCGAGCACAAGAGCTGGAGGCGCTGTACGAACAATTACAGGAAGAGTTGCTGCGGGGAGCGGATATGTCGCTTCCGAAATTCGATCAAGCGTTGACGTATGGTAATTTGCGACGCTACAAAGATCGCCTGCGTCGAGCTATTGATAACCCCAAGTATGAAGAGTTCCGACAGCGAGGGGAGCACTTAGGATTGGGAGAGTCGTTTATAGCGTTTCTGAAGCGTGAGTTTAAGCAAGACGCCAATCTTCAGAATATAGACCGGATTCTTAAAACAGCAGAGAACATTCACCAGTCGACCGAGCATTGGGCAGCTCTTAATACATTGGTATTGAAAAAGGCGTTCGAGCAGGGATCGGCAGCGTTCGTTTATCAGCAGGTGCAGCGGATTAGAGAGGAAGTAGTTCCAGCGATAGAGGGATTGTCATCCGATCAGGTGGAGCACTTGCTCAAAGATTGGGACATTGGAAATCAGCAGTGGATCGTGGGGGTCGCAGAATGTCTTCAAACGATCAACCAGTGGTTCGGTGCTCAGGTAGTTGCGACTGTAGAATCCAGCGACGCGCTGAAGAAAGCTGCAGAATTATTGGGAGAACTGGAGGCAGAAGAAACGCAAGAGGAAGTGGTGAATCGATTTCAGGAAAAATTTCCAGAGGGAGTTTGGGGTAAAGAAAATGCAGTTGAAGAGATCAAGGAGTTGCTGGAAAAGCTGCATCGAGAATTGCAAGCGAAGAAAAAAGTGATGTTGCAAGAAATTCAGCAATATCTGGAGGTACTTGAGAGACCCGAATCCTCAGGAGAGCTAACGTACAAAGAAGCGGAACAGGAGTTGCAGAAACTCGAAAGGGAGTTTGATCAGAAATTCCCAACGGTGGGAAAAATGCTACGCGAGTGGATGAAGCAGGAAGCCGTTGATTTTTCATTTGCAAGCGAGGTGGAACGTATATGGCGAAAGTATCAATTCAGGGTGACAGCAATTTCAAAAGAAAAGGCGGAACAAATTATACAGCGTATGGCTCAGTTGGAAGGGTGGGAAGTACCTTTGAGTTCCCTACCAAAAGATGGGGCAGAATCTATATTGAGATGGCTGGAGAAACGAGAAGAGCATTTTAGGCGGCTCAGAGAGAAAGTAGCAGGGTATTATCGCCTTTTCAATGAAGGGAAGGAAGTGCCAAAAGATTACCCGACGCTGCAAAAAGAGAAGGATCGGTGCGAAGAGCAGTTGCGGATGCAGGTGGGCAAGGCGTATTCCCACATTTTGGAATTTCTGCAGCGGAGCGATGCGACACGAGATATGTTGCAGAATGTTTCACGAGAAGAAATAGTAGGGTTTTTAGAGTTGGTACGTCCCCATTTGCGGGAGGTTCTAATCGGAGATTCAAAGTATAGCTAAAGGGTCTCTCTACCGGCTCAGGGCGCCGGTGAAGATGAGATTCCACAACTGGAATGTGCGGTCGAAGTCCTCGTTCTGTGCTGCTTCGTCGATCAGGTCGAGGCGGCGGGCGAGGGTGCGGAGTTTCCTGCGGGCTGTCTGCTGCGCGAATTCCGGAAGTGTGGGGGTGAGAGGATCGGCGGTGAGCGATGGCAGGGAGATTGGCTGGAGGTTGTGCTCGACGCAGAATCGGAGGACCTGCTGCATCGCCGCTGGCAGTGGAAGATCGGGTGGGAGAGATTCCATCGCTGCAAGTCCCAGAGCGTCCATATAGACCGAAGGGAGGGGGATGTTTTTGAGGTGTCGCCAGAGTTTGAACAGATGGAGAATGGTTCGGCTGTGGGGAAAGGGATGGTCCTGGATCTGCTGCGTCAGGGCGAGGGGGGAACTGGTGACGGTGTGCCCGTCTGGAAGCGGTAGTGTTACAGCCGTATTAAAACCGGGGACAAGATAGCAGTGCAGGTATTGCTCCGCAGCCGGTCCACCGGTGATGGTGATCCGATTGTGCGTTTGGTCCCACTGGACAGGGAAAGAGGATTGATTCGCAAATTGGGTGAGGGTTGTGAGGAAATGGTCAGTTGTTGGAGAGTCAGGGGTAGCGATCAGCAGGTCGACAGAACTTCGATCCCGAATAGCGGTTTCTGTTGCATAGGAACCGAAAAGGGCAAAGTCTATCTGATGCTGCTGCAAAAATGTCATCAGTGAGCGAGCAAATGCCAGTTTTGAGCCGGAAGGAGTGAATCGGCGATGGAGATGGAGGAAATGGGAGGTCAGGTCTGCTAATTCCTGCGTGATCGGCATCGTTCGATGATTGTTGCTGTCATACAATTTGCGACCGCAAGGGACGATCGTGGAACGGAGACATTTGAGCTGGATGTGCAAAAGAGCATAGGCAGAGATGATGAGCCTTACAGGAGAAACGTTCTGGATTACGGGTGCTTCCAGAGGTATTGGGAGAGCGATTGCGGAGGAACTGGTTCGGTGTGGGGCGCGGGTCGTGCTCTCCGCCCGCTCCACTGAAACATTGGAGCATCTTGCCGATACGCTGGGAGCAGCGGCGATGGTAGTGCCGTGTGATGTGAGCGATCCGCAGCAGGTGCAGCAGGCGTATCGACAGATGGAGACAGCAGGATGGCACCCGACGGGATTGGTGAATAACGCAGGCATTGGCAATTTCCAGCCGTTTACGGAGCTGTCTCTGGAAGCGGTGCAGGCGATGGTAGCGGTAAATTTGCTGGGGGCAATGTATTGCACCGCGGCGGTGTTGCCTTCGATGCTGGAACGCAAGCAGGGAACAATCGTGAACATTCTGTCTGTTGCTGCTGTCACTCCTTTCCGCCACGCCACCGTGTATGGTGCTACGAAGGCGGGGTTGCAAATGTTTGCTGATGCATTACGCGCGGAAGTCCGCTCCGCAGGCATTCGGGTGATCAATGTACTACCGGGGGCAACAGCGACCGATATCTGGTCGTCGGAGGTGCTGGAGCGCTATCAGGCGCAGATGATGTCGCCGACATCGGTTGCCAGCGCGGTTGTTGCCCTGCTTCAGTTACCGGCTGATTCCCACCCGGAAATGCTCATCCTCCGACCCGGTCAGGGTGATCTTTGAAAACGAGGCTGCTACCAACTTGCAGCTATTTTCCGCTCGCGCACGCTGGAGAGCGGACAATTTCGCCATAATCCGGGGGCAAGAGGAACAAGTTTCTGCGGAATTGATCGATAATAGGGAAAGGCACAAAAGTAGAGAATTTCCAATGGAAACCGTATCGATATCGACCCTTGTTGCCTTGCGGAAGCAGCGGAAGCTCACGGAGGCGTGGCAACTTGTGCAGCAACTAACGAAACATTTGGGAAATCATCCAACGGTACTTGCAGAAGCAGCGAAGGTGTTGTTGCTCAATGACCAGCCGAAGGAAGCTGAGCGGTTTTATCAGTTGGTTCAGTCTCAGGAGGTGGATGTACTCGAATATTTTGAGCCTGAAAGCCTCATTCGGTTGTATCTTGCCGGTGGGAGTTTAGCAATTGACATTGAACGCATTGCTTCTACGGCAGAATGGGTACGGCACTATCGGAATCAACGGATTGATCCTCTATATCCTGTCACCGTACAGGGTTTCGAGGCACTTGCAGAGTGGGGAGGACTGTACGATTTTGCCCTGGAATGTTCTGCTTGTCACGCCTCGTATTCCTTTGTGCTGAACCGAACCTGGTTGGTATACTCTGAACACTACTGTCCGGTATGTTTTGCACGGCAGCAGTTTGATTCGGAGTTGATTCAACAGGCCATTGATCCCTACGATCAGGAAGCATTGGAGGAAATTGAACGTTTGGATCAAGTAGTGTTGCAACTCTATACGGACATCAACCGGGATGCTATTCAGGGAATTGAGTTCCCGCAATTGTGTCGATACACGTACATCGACTACTTGTTCAAATACAGCGAGTTCCTTCTGGAGGAATTTCATCAACAACTTCAGGATGAAGCAGTATGAAAACCATTTTTGTTTCAGGGTTATTTGTAGACCGCAACAAAATTTTTGCTCGAATATTATCCGAATACTTTCGCATCATTACCTTTCGCAATGAGAAAGTATTCACGGAGCAGCAATTGTTGGTGGAATTTGCCGAGGATATTGTGGGCATTCCTGCAATTGCTCCAGAGGACATTGAGCGATTGACTCAGGAGTGCGTGGAGTTTACTGCTGATCACCTTGGACAGGTGTTGAAAAAACCTTCGGTTTCGTTACCGGAGCGGTTTCGGCATTTTGCTCAGGTACACGCACGAATGACTTTGCAGATTGAATCGATCTTTCGGCAGGTGGTAGAGCGGCAACCGATCGATTTAGTGTTGTTAGCCTCAGACTCTGGGACGGTTAAGCGAACCTTAGCGATTGTGGCGAAGCAAATGGGCATTCCTACGCTAAATGTTGAGCACGGTTTTGGCGCTATTATGCCGGGACCCTCAGCACTACGCGAAGGAGCCCATCTTCCTTTTCGCTTTCTTTCCGATTTCGTGAATTTCGACAATGCTCTGGAAGTAGAGATTTTGCAGGCTCATTATCTTCGGTCGGGTCCGAAAGAACCCATTGAGTTTCTGAGTTTGGGAACGCCGAATGATGTTTCATCACCAGTGCAATTGCACACTGAACAAGCGCGGACGTTACTGGGCTTGGATCCGAATCGTCCTGTGATTGCATTGGCAGGTTCGTGGGTAGAAGTTGATTTGCCATTCTCGATTGTGCAAGGAAAGCTCGAAGAAATTGCAATATATCAGCAGATTTTGCAGACGTTCGCAGAACTTCAACAAAAATTGCACCCTGTTCCCCAGTTTATCGTGAAACTTCACCCTGTCTTGACGCAAACACCAACTGTACAGCGAGTAACACAGTTTTTCCTCAAAACGGCTGCGAAGGTAGGGCTTCAGGAGCTCAAAGTGTTTACCAATCAGTTGGATCACATTATTGCAGCCGCAGATGTCTTGGTAACGCCACATCTGGGCTCAGTGCTCTGGGAAGCATTTGTGGTCGATACTCCTGGCATTCTGTTTCCGCAACGAGGGTTGTTGGAGCAAAAGTTCCATCCTGACAAAATTATTGACAGCAATCCACTTTATCGACAGGGATGTATTCGGTTGCCGCTGTCATCAGAAGAGCTTAAGGGACAGATCCAGCAACTGATCCAGAATCCTCAAGAGCAGGAGCGGTATCGCAAAGCGGCGGTACAAATTCGGGAACAGTACCGTTTGGAAGTTCGAACGGCGGAAGAAAAAAGTTTGGCGATCTGCGAATGGATTGATACCCTCCTTCCAGAGCGGTATCGAGCAATAGGGCAACACCAGCCTCCAGCAGATATGCAGCCGACCGTTTCCATCATCATTCCCGTCCACAACAACCTGTCCTACACCCGGCAGTGTCTGGAAGCGATTCCCGAAACGGTGGGGAATGTTGCGTATGAAGTGATTGTCGTGGATAATGCTTCCGATCAGGAAACGGCCGAATACTTGCAGAAAGAGGCGGCGGCTGGTCGTATCGTGTTGATTCGCAATGAACGGAACGAAAGTTTTGCCCGCGCGAATAATCAGGGAGCAGCGGTGGCGAAGGGAGCAGTGCTGGTGTTCCTGAACAATGATACAAAACCGCTGGATGGCTGGCTGGAAGCGATCCTCGAAGAATTCCGGAATCATCCAGAAGTAGGTATTGTGGGAGCGAAACTGCTCTATGGGAATGGCCGCATTCAGCACGCAGGAATGGTGTTCGGCGCGCGGCCGGGACGTCCCGAAGAGCCGTTCCACGTTTACCTGCTGGCAGATCCCGATGCGCCTTTTGTGAATCGTCGGCGTATTGTGCAGTTTGTCACCGGCGCCTGTCTGGCGATTCGGCGCGACCTGTTCCAGCAGGTTGGTGGGTTCGACGAAGGGTATGTCTTTGGCTGGGAGGATGCCGATCTCTGTATGAAGGTGCAGCAACAGGGGTATCAGGTGGTCTATCAACCCAAAGCGGTGCTGTATCACTATGAGTCGGTAACCAAAAAGTTGCGGGAGCAGCAGGGCGTTGCCAGCTTTGCAGATGCTTCGCCGCAGGAGCGGCGCAATCGAGAACGATTTTTTGAAAAATGGGGAGATGTGGTGCGGCGGGATATGGAGCAGTTCTTTGCAGAAGATGGCTTTGAAATTCGGGGCAATCAGTTGGTGCCGAAACAGATGCCAGCAGAAACTCGGTCACCACAGACGGCACAACGCAAAACGGAGTCGCCGTTCATCACCAGTTTCAATCGGCGATTCTGGAAACGAAATTATGCAGCAGCGAAGACGGTGCTGGTCAAGTCGACCGATGCATTCGGTGATACATTAACGATTACCAGTGTTGTGCGAACGCTGAAACAGCAGTATCCGCATTTGCAGATTTTTGTTGCCGGTAAAGAGCGAACCCGCGATATTTTTCTGCACAATCCGGATATTGTAGCGGTTGTGGATATTGAAAGTCCCGACGCAGTGTCGCTGGAAGTGGTTGCCGATGAGGTGATTGACTACACCGACATCATTGCCCGTTTGCCGGAGTATTACAATGGCATTGGCTATCGGGATATTTTTGGCAATCTGGCGGGAATTCCATTCCGGTACGAGGCGATTGTGTATACGGTGATGCCGGAAGAAGAAGCGTGGGCGGCGCAACAGATTACGGATGCGTGGGGACAAAAGCCTGCAATGCTGGTGGGTGTCCATCTGATTTCCGACAAAGAAAATGTTCCTAACAAGCGAAATTATCCCTACGGGATGGAGGTACTGGAGCAGTTGCATCAACAGTTTCCAGCAGCGCGGTTTCTGCATTTTGGTACGGCGCCGTTGCCGTCGTCCGAAGCATTGCCGTGGATTCTGGATGCTGCCGCTGCTGGTTTTTCGCTGCGGCAGCAGATGGCGCTGAGCCGTTTCTGTACCCACTTTTTGACCATCGACAGCGCTTTCTTCCACGTGGGGCATAATCTGTGGAAGAAACCCACGCTATTGATATGTGGACTGACCAATCCGTGGCTGAGTGGTAATCCGGATGCAGGCTTTGCTTTTGTACGCAACGAATCGCTCGACTGTCTGGAATGCTACTGGCAGCGGCAATGTGGCAATGAGTGTATGGTGCAGTTACCGCCTGAAACGGTCGCAAAGGCTTTTGTGCAGATGGTGCACGATGGAGTGCAGCCGCTGCCACCATTGCCGGGGAAGCGGATTCGGCTGACTGCCGGACAGGATCCGGAGCGGGTGATTGCCGAACATTTGTTTTTGCAGAAGCCTGCTCATCGCCTTGAGTTGGAAGATCCGGAGGGAGTGCTTCCGCCGTATGCCCGGTGGTGGAATGGGGTTGATGTTGTCGGTGCTCACCCGCAGCAGCAGCCAGTGCTGGAACAGCATTCATCCGCGGAGGATCCGGAATCAGCGGAAGCAGCGCTGCGCAAAGCAGTAGCAGAGAGTGGCTATACCATCGTTCAGTGGCAGAAAACCCCGGACGGCCGCATTACTCTGGAAGTCGTACCGCAGCCGGTCGACGCTGCTCATTCTCAGAACGAGGAAAGCAGCGAACAGCATCCAGAAGCGGAAGGTGTCGATGAGGGGATTTCCAGTCGTGTATCTACTCGCACGGCAACCGCAGGGAACGGGATGGAGGAGCGAGAAAAACAGGCAGATCCGACACTGAACGAAAAGGAGACTTTGCCAGCGCTCCACGTAATCTGGGAAGGATCGCAATTTGTTACTCATTCCTTAGCACTCATCAACCGGCAGCACTGTTTGAATCTGCTCAAAGTGCCCGGCGTCGAGTTGACGGTCGTGCCGTACGAGCAAGATCAATTTGCACCTGAAGGAGATCCGGCATTGGAGCAATTGGCGCGATGCGATGTGCGGAATAAAGCGGTGGATTGGGAGCGGTTGAAGGGTGTTCCAACGGTCTGGGTGCGACATCAGTGGCCCCCCAAAGCAGAAGCACCACCGATTGGCAAATGGGTGATTATGCAACCGTGGGAGTTTTCTCATCTTCGCAGGGATTTTGTCGAATTTTTTTCCAAAGCAGTAGAAATCTGGACTCCATCTACATTTTCTCGGGAGGCGATGGTACGGTCGGGATTGCCGTTTGATCAGGTACAGGTCATTCCTAACGGGATCGATCCGCAATTATTCACGCCGTATGGAGATGCATATCCGTTGCCGACGCAGAAGCGGTTGCGATTGCTGTATGTTGGAGGAACGATTTTCCGCAAAGGCATCGATGTGTTGTTGGCTGCGTATGCAAAAGCCTTTACCGCTTCAGATGATGTGGTCCTGGTGATCAAGGATATGGGAGGCGATTCCTTCTATCGAGGGCAGACAGCACAGCAACTGATCCAGCAGTTTCAGCAAACGCCCAATGCGCCGGAAGTGCTTTACATTGACCAGACGCTGTCACCGGAAGAGATGGCGCAGTTGTATCGTGCCTGTACGGCATTGGTGATGCCTTATCGGGGCGAAGGCTTTTCGTTGCCGACCCTTGAAGCAATGGCGTGTGGGCTGGCAGTCGTTGTTACGGAAGGGGGAGCAACCGACGATTTTGTAGATGAACACGTTGGATGGAAGATTCCCGCAGTTCGCCGGGAAATTGGGGATCGCATCGATGGACATCCGCTGACTGGCACTGCGTGGGTGCTGGAACCGGATCAGGAAGCACTGGTGAAGATTTTGCACACGCTCTATGATCGACCGCACGAGGCATTTTTGCGGGGAGTGATGGGAGCGCAGCGAGCGCGGCGGTTCTGGACGTGGCATCGAGCGACGTTGAAGCTGTTGACCCGTATTGATGCATTGGTTGGAACTGATCTGCACCGAATTGCCAGACGGTATCTGCGCAGCCGGGAAGATGCGATCATTGCCGTTGGAATGGCGGAAGAAGCATTGGAGCAGGGTACCATTGATGAGGCAATTCAGTTGTATGAAGCAGCACTGACAATGCGGGGATTGCCGGTGCGGTATGCGGAACTGGTGCTGCTTCGGCTGGCGTGGCTGTCCCTGGAGGAAGGTGAAGAGCGATTGTGCGAAGAGTTTCTGGCAAAGGTAGAGGATATAACGCCAGACCATCCAGATGCGGAATACATCCGGGCTGTACAGGCGTTGCGTCGGCAACACTGGGAGGAGGCTTTGGGGCGATTGCAACGATTGATGGATAACTGGAAAGTGTGGAAGTTTCGCTCAGTGTTGGGCTACGGATTGGACACGCTGTTGGTGGATACAGCCACAGCGCTTTTTCAATCAGGAAGCCCCGATGAAGCGCGACAGTTGTTGTCTCTCAGTGTGCAATTGCATCCGCAGAATCAGCGAGCGTGGCACTGGTTAGCAGAAGTTGCTGAAGCGCAGGGTGATCACCAGGCGGCAGCAGCATTTCGTGAAAAGGCAATGCAGAACACCTGATCAGCCGAAAGCGGTAGTTGCAGTGCTGATCTCTGAGGGGAGATCTCCGGCTCTTCTCGTGCCATTTCTGTACAAGGTTCTTTGTATCTTTGCGTTTTCACGTTGACATTGTGTGTGAACAGGAAGGCGGCTGGAATGTGGTTTCTTCGAGGCAGGCGCTCGGAGGAGGGTGCCGCAAAACGGGAAATGCCAGAGGGACTGTGGACAAAATGCGAAGCGTGCGGCGAAATTATCTATAAGCGGCAACTGGAGGAGCATCAGTATACGTGTCCCAAGTGTGGCGCACATTTCCGCATTGGTCCGCAGGAATTTGTGAAAATCCTCTTCGATGAGGGAACGTTTCAGGAAACCAATGCGAATATTCGCTCCGTGGATCCACTGGAATTTGTGGATACCAAGCGATATACCGATCGTTTAGCCAAAGCCTACCGGGAAATTGGACACTCCGAAGCATTGATGACCGGTGTTGGGCAGATTGAAGGGCAAACGGTGGTTGCAGGATTGATGAATTTCCGCTTCATTGGGGGCAGTATGGGCTCGGTGGTGGGAGAGAAGTTCATTCGAGCTGCTGATGAGGCCCTTCGTCGCAATGTGCCCTACATCGTGGTGTGCGCCTCCGGCGGTGCTCGAATGCAGGAAAGTGCGCTTTCGTTGATGCAGATGGCGAAAACGGCAGCAAAATTGACAGAATTAGCAGAACATCGGATTCCGTATATCACGGTTCTGACGCACCCAACCACCGGAGGCGTTACCGCTTCCTATGGAATGTTGGGCGATGTTATCATCGCGGAACCCGGTGCTCTGATTGGCTTTGCCGGTCCCCGGGTCATTGAACAAACCATTCGTCGGAAGTTGCCACCAGGATTCCAGCGAGCGGAATCCCTGCTGGAACACGGATTTGTGGATATGATTGTATCCCGCAGGGAGCTGCGTGCTACCCTGAGTCGCTTATTGAGCTTGCTACAGCAATCGGACGAACAGCAGTAATGCATCGATGAGCATTGTCGTTCTGGGATTCCCGATGGATTTGGGTGCTGGACGCCGGGGGGTGGATATGGGCCCATCGGCGATGCGGATTGCTGGTCTCCGGGAACGACTGGAAGCCTTAGGGTATGAGGTGCAGGATTGGGGGGATTTGCCAATTCAGGTGGCGGAAGTGCAGGCTATTGAAGATCCTCGCGCCCGGTACTTGCCGGAAATTGCGCGAGCAACGGAGGAGCTGGCTTACCGTGTCCATACTGTGTTAGAAAGCGGCAAAATGCCGCTGGTGTTGGGCGGCGATCATTCGATGAGTATTGGCTCTATTGCCGGCATTGCCCGATACTGTCAGGAGCATCAGAAAACCTTCGGCGTTATCTGGATCGATGCCCATCCGGATATGAATACGCCGGAAACAACTCCGTCGGGTAATATTCACGGGATGCCCCTGGCGGTTTCCCTCGGATATGGGGCGGCACAATTGACGCAGTTGCTGGACTTTTCCCCGAAAGTCGACCCTGCAAACGTAGTGCTGGTTGGCATTCGTTCCATTGATCCCGGTGAAAAGGAGCTGATCCGTACCCTGCGAATCCGTACCTACACGATGTACGAAATTGATCGCGATGGCATTTTCAAAGTCGCAACGGACGCTATTGACTACCTTATCAACCGGGTGGATTTTTTGCACATCAGCTTTGATCTGGATAGCGTCGATCCCTCGGTTGCTCCGGGGGTGGGAACGCCAGTACCGGGGGGATTGAGTTATCGAGAAGCGCACTTTCTGATGGAACGGCTGGCGGAGACGCGCAAAGTCCATTCGCTGGAAGTGGTGGAGGTCAATCCTATCCTGGACGTGCATAATCAGAGTGCCGAATTTGCGGTTGGAGCCGTCGCATCGTGCCTGGGAGCAAGGATTCTGTAAATGCTTCCCCTGCTTGCACGACTGGATCGCTGGGTGCGGCGGCTGGTGGTATCAACGATCCCGCCGGCACTTGCCGTGTGGTTCTACTCACAGACACGACGCTGGTTTCTGGAACGCCTGGCAAGGGCACAGCCAGAACGGTACGTTCCTCCTCCAGCAGCAGGAGTGGAATATTGGGGACTCCGCTTTCAGACACCCATTTTTAATGCAGCGGGAATGTTTAAAGCCGGACGCGGCTATTCTGTCGCTTATCGGCAGGGAGCGGGCGCATTTCTGGCAGGAACGGTGACGCTCTATCCCCGACGGGGAAATCGCAAAGGGCGAATTGTACAGCCTTTTCTGAGCTACCCACGTTCGCAGGCTGCGTCGAATTGGCTCGGATTGCCCAATCCTGGCTATCAGTATGTTGTTCGGCAATTGCAACAGTTTCTATCGCAGCCCGGATGTCCCCGCGGTATCAGCATTGCCCCGCCCGATGAGCTGGCGTTTGATGAAGCTGCTGATGCGCTGGTTGATGGGTTGTTCCTCTTTAAAAACATCGGGATCGATTTTGTGGAAATCAACGAAAGCTGTCCAAATACACAAACAGACCGGGAAGCCTGGGATCTGGTCTGGAAACGGCTGGAAATTGTCCGGGAGAAATTCCTGCGGAAACGGAAACGCTTTGTCCCCGTGGTTGTTAAGTTCTCCAATGATGTACCGCTGTCAATGGTAGCGGATATTGTAGCAAAGCTCTGTGATCTGGGATTTGATGGGGTAAACTTTGGTAACACGTCGACCAATTACTTGCTCCATCGGAAACGCATCCATCTGCGTGAACAGCGGTATTATGATTTTTTTGTGCAGAACTTCGGTGGCGGTGTGAGTGGGCGACCGCTGAAAGAGGAGTCCCTGTTGCGATGCCTTGCAGCGGTGGAATATCTGCGGGAGCACCCGCCAGCACACGAATTTGTGGTGATTCGCACCGGCGGCATACTGGATGCTGAAGATGTGGCAGAGTCTCTGCAGAGAGGAATCCATCTCTGTCAGTGGTATACCGGGTACTTCGAGCAGTTTGCGCAATGGGGGCATCGGCTTTACCAGCGGATTGTTGAACATTTGCTGTCGTCGTGATGTTGCAATTTTGTGTTCTGGGCAATAAAGCAGGAGGCGTTCCATTGCTCACGCGGCATCCTTCTGCTACCGCACTGCTGGTCCCGTTTTGGGGAGAGGTTTTGCTGTTCGACTGTGCTGAAGGAACGCAGTTACAGTTGATGCGGGCAAAAATCTCGCGGGGTGCTATCCAGAAAATTTTTATTACCCATTTGCACGTTGATCACGTGCTGGGTTTAGCCGGCTTGTTGCCAACGTATTCCACAGAACGGCGGAGTAAGGAACTGAAAGTGTACGGTCCGAAGGGATTAGCTGAATGGTTGCACGTCTCTCTGGACACGATGGATGTGCGGCTGCGCTATCCCTTGACGATTGTGGAATTACCGCCGGACTTTCAGGGGGTGGTCGATGAGACCGAGCATTACCAGATCACAGCACTCCCCTTAGAACATCGGGTCCCGTGCTTTGGATACCGGTGGGAAGAAAAGCCGCGCCGAAATGTGGATATGCGAAAAGTTAGGGCATTGGGTATTACAGAGGGCAAAATCATTGGAGAAATCAAGCGGCGCGGCAGCATTGAATACCAGGGACGGCAGATCACTCTGGAAGATATTAGCCATCCGCCAAAGCCACCTCGGGTTTTTGTTTATTGTGGGGATACCCGGCCGTGCGACAACGCCGTTCAACTGGCGATGAATGCAACGGTACTGCTCCACGAGGCAACCTTTGCTAATGAGCATCAGCAGAAGGCAGCGGAGTATTTTCATTCCACCGCCGCAGAAGCTGCTGGCGTTGCAAAGGCGGCAGGAGTTAACAAGTTGTTTCTGATCCACATCAGTGCCCGGTATAAGCGATTGCGCACGCTTCTGAAAGAAGCACGTGCGATTTTTCCTCGCACCTTTGTGGCGAAAGAACTTCAGCGCGAGCTTATCCTGCGCCCACGCCGCGTTGCGGGCGATTCAGCAGCGTCTCTCCGAAAAGATGGACAGGCTACGGAATAATATGCATCTCCACGCGCCGGTTTTTCGCCCGTGCCGCTTCCGAGGTGTTCGGAACTAACGGACGGGTTTCTCCATAGCCTACTGCTTCAATTCGCGAAGGGTCGATGCCGTGGTCGATCAGGTAGCGGCGAACGGCTTCAGCACGTCGTTTCGAGAGCTCGAGATTGTACTGCTCGTCTCCAACATCGTCGGTGTGACCTTCAATGCGGATACGGATCTGTGGGTGCGCTTTGAGGAATGCGACAACCCGCTGGAGCTCTGCTCGCGATTCAGGTTTGAGTTCCGCTTTATCGAAGTCAAAGAAGATCAGCAGCCGGGTGAAGCCTCCCTGCAGCGGCGAAAGTTCGATGTCGTATCGCACTTCTTTACCTTCCGCCCCTTTGGGCACCGTAAACCGCTCGCTGAAAAACAGGTATCCGGGATGTTCGGCGGTAATCGCATAGTCGCGTCCAGCGGGAAGGACGACGTAGTACATCCCCGTCACAGGATCGCTGGCAAACTCGCTCAATTTTTGCCCGGTCTTGAGGTCCGTAATGATGATTTTCGCTCCCAGTGGCTGCTTGCTTTTTTTATCCCGGACAATGCCGCGCACAATCCGCACGGGTGCTGGTGGAACAGGGTTGGGAATCGCAGAATACAGATCATAGCCACCCATACCGCCGGGGCGATTGCTGGCAAAATAAGCGGTATTTGAGTTGGGAAGGGCGACAAAGAAAAGTTCGTCCGCTGGCGAGTTGATCCCAGCCGTTACTCGCCGCACGTCCTGAAACTTCCCATTGCTGAAGGTGGCAGTGTAAATATCGAACCCGCCGGCACCGCCGGGGCGATTGCTGGCAAAGTAAAAGGTTTTCCCGTCAGGTGCTAAGGAAGGACTCATTTCGTCGGCTGCTGAATTGATCTGGGGTCCGGCGTTTTGAGCAATGCCCCAGGAACCATCGACATTGCGGCGGGCAACGTAAATGTCGGTGCCACCATAGCCACCGGGACGGTCGCTCACAAAAAATAGCCATTGTCCATCTGGTGAAAGCCACGGCTGCGAATCCCACGCCGGGGAGTTGATCGCCGGTCCAAGATTGTGCACTTCTTCCCACCGTCCACCGTGGTTTCGAGCACTGTAGAGGTCGGTTCGTCCACGCGAGCCAGCCGAATGCTCAAACGCGGCAAAGATCATCCGTTGTCCGTCGAGCGTGAGTGTTGCCGCACCGCTATGGGTTGCATCGTTCACTTCCCCGGCAACTCGTTCTGGGGCACTCCAGCTTTCGGATGCGTAAATCTGCTGACCAGAATGCCAGCCGGCATCGCGTTCGGAGGTAAAAAAGAGGGTATTTGTAACCGGGAGAAAACAGGGAGCAAAGTCGTCCGCTTCGGAATTAATTGTCAACGGCGAAATCTTAACCTTCGGGTGTGCCTGCAACCGCTGTGCTCTGCTGGTTTGAGCAAGACCCAGCAGTAAGACCAATAGCGGAATTAGAAGTAGCTGTGCAGCTTTCATTTTTATGCTCCTTTTGTTGTGCCCTTTTCTGTTTTCAAACTCAGATTTAGAGACCGACAAGCAACTGTACTGCAAATCGGAGGCTGTGCAATTTGTTGCGATAGTCCGTTTCGGGAACGAGGTGCATATTACCATAGATGTCGGTAATGACCTGATCGCGTTCTTCTTTTGTCACGTGGCTGAGGAAGAATTGAAACTGGAGCGAGGGCACCAGCCAGAGCTGCGAAGCAATGGCGATGCGATAGCCCAGATCCAGTTCGATCCCGAATCGTGGCGAAACCACCAGGGTATCTAATTCGGATCGGAAAGTGATTTTTCGTGTTCCTGTTACCGGATCACCAAAGAGACAGCCTTCATTGGAAACAATGGTATCGGTTCGCTCAAAGGTTGGAGATCCTACCGGGATGTGGAGGGTTGGACCGAGGGCAATACTGAAGTTGGGAACGGGATTAAAGCGCACCATCGGGGTCAGGTGCAGGTACGAAAGGGAAGATTTTGCCGATGATTGGACGGTTGCCGTTGTATCCCCGAGAGGATTCCCATACTCATCGAACAATGTACAGGGAATTGGACCTGTTTCTGTGTTCGAAACATTTTTAATGTCATAGCCCGCTTTGAATTGCAGTCCGAAGGATCGACTGAAGCCAATATCAACCAGGAGGGAGAAAAACGGCGTAATACCCGTTGCCGATTCAACAGCGTTCAGGCGGGGGTCGTTCTGGGGCCAGTCGGTAATGTCATAGAACCACTGGAGGTTTTGTGAAAAGAAGGAAAAATTCATTCCCGCTTCGACTCCCAGCGCAACTGACGGTCCAACAGGTAAGGGAGTTGTTCGATGGGGGCGCAGGATATCTTCTTGAGCGAAACTGGTGGTTGCAAGCAGCAGGAAGATGATCACGGATACGGTGGCAAGCGGTCGCATTGCAATGCCCCTTCGCAATTGTTCAACACGAAAGCACAAAGACGAATAGCTTGCAGGTAGAGCGTGTCAACGGAGAGTTTCAGACAGAAACGCTGGAGATGGTGCTAACTTGCAGATTGCGCGAGCTATATGGTGGCGAAACCACCCATACTGGCTGAGCAGAACAGCCTGGGAAATGAAAAGCCGGGGAACGCATCGAGCGGTGATGAGATTCCCCGGCGCAGCTTATGCACGAATGTTGATTACGAAGATTGTCCGTCTGGCAATTGCGGCGGCGGTGTCTGCAACGCTGCCGGCTGCTGCATATGGAACTGCTGCAGGAGCTGCTCTAACTGTCGAGCAGCTTGGACTAAGTCATCGGTTGTTTGTTCTAATTCCTCTACCGATTTCTGTACGTGGATAGCAACTTCTTTTACATTGTCCATATTTGCAGCGATTTGCTCGCTGGCGCTCAGCTCTTCTTTCAGCGCGTTGGTGATGAGGGCGATCATATCCACGACACGTTGAGCGCTTTCGAGGGTGGATCGCAGCGCATTTTTCGCATTGGCTGCGGATTCCAGCACAGTGTTGACCTGTTGAGTTCCTTCGTGAATGAGCTGCACGGTGCTTTGTGTTTCTTTCTGGATTGTGTTGACCATTTCTGCAATTTGTTGGGTTGATTCGGTCGTGCGTTCTGCTAATTTCCGGACTTCGTCTGCGACCACTGCAAAACCTCGACCCGCTTCACCGGCACGTGCGGCTTCGATAGCAGCATTGAGGGCAAGCAGGTTTGTTTGTTCAGCAATTTCATTGATCAGCGAGGTAATAGCGCTGATCTGGGAGACAGAATTGCCCAATTGCTCTACTTTTTTCGCAATACTCTGGATGAAGCCCACCACTTCCTGCATTCGTTCGACCATTTCCTTTACGACCTGCTCACCTTCCTTCGCAATTTCCCCATTGTGCTGGGAAAGCTTTGATGCTTCTTCAGCATTTTGCGCATTGGAGGCAATGGTGCGGGTAATTTCCTCGGCGGCGGCAGCAACATCGGTTGCATCCATTGACTGCTGCTCGGCAAACTGGCGAATGGATTCAAACACGCTCTGAAGTTCGCCGGAAACTTTGTATAGGTGACTGACCTGTTGATAAACTGCTGTCAGCAGGCGGCGGAATTGTTCAATCATTCGATTCAGCGACTGGTAGAGCCGTTCCATTTCCGGATCTTCGGCGTGTTCTGGAAGCTGAATATCCAGGTTGCCATTGGCAAATTCTTCCATTGCTCGGACAAGGGTCACGATGCTTTGCTCCCGCAGTTGCCGTGCTCGCTCCTCTGCTTCCCGCAGATGCTTGATCATATCTGAAAACGCTTGTTGGAGTTGTTGGATTTCCTCTATCGAGCTTTGCTGCTCTAATTCCACGCCGTAATCTTTCTTTGCCAACCGCGTTGCTGCCTGAGCTAAATTCTGGATGGGTACAGAGAATCGGCGTGCTACGACCCAGCCAACCAGACCAACAATGATTGCACTGATAATTAACAGGAGAATGTTCCAGCGAAGCGTTTGCTGGATGGGTGCAAAGAACGTTGAAGTGGGAACTTCAACGGCGATAATGATGGGAAAATGTTCTGTATTGTGAAGGTAGACGCCAATAATTTCTTCCCCTTCAGGGTTTGTGAATTGTGTAATGTATGTGCCAGCCTGAAGAACCTGCTGAACCGGTACGTGGCTCGCTGTTGAGTCCGTTTTGTTCCGGACAATGACTGTTCCATCTTCTGTGAGAAGATAACTGTGAACAGTGCTGGAGTTTTTATCAGGTTGGGTGCCGCTAATGAGATGATTGAGGTAGCCGATTTCGATTTCAAACATCAACATTCCAAGGGATTGTCCTGCTGAGTCTTTGATTGGATAAAGGTACAACTGGTGAAAATGATCGCCTTCGGTCCAGCCGAAAAATGGGGTCAAGACCGGATGCATCAGTGCTTCGTTGAATTGAGGAAGGTTTGCAATGGAATGTCCAACGTGCGGCGAAGGCTTCCCGTTATGGGGGACACCAATGATAACGATTCCCTGGGGATCAGCGACCGAGATATGATGGTAAATTCCCCAGTGTTGCTCCTGATAGCTCGAAAGGAGGGCTTCTGCTAATTGCAAGGCTCTCTGGGCTTCGGGTGTTCCTCCTTTCCCTTCTGCGACCAGTTGAAGGTAGTGGGTCAGCGGAGGAAATGCGGCTAAAGCTTCTGCGTTACGGTTGATGAAGTGATAGTGGGCGTTGAGCGTTTTCATCTCCTCTTCTGCTGTCAGGGTTAAGGTGTGAATGAGCGTATCGTGTATGGTCGACTTGGCATTGAGGTAGCTGATGACAATGACAATGGCTAACAATGGGAGGAAGACAGCTAAGAAAATGATCGTTAATTGCGATCGCAATGTCTTCATCGCTTTGTTCCCCTGTTTTGTTTTGCAAACTTTGCAGAAGTCTCAAATATACGTAAATCGCTCCAAAATGCAACACCGAGGTGTGGAAATGATAGGTTTTTCTCCATCGACAAAACTCAAAAAGACGATAGATTAAGCTGGATATGCTGAGCAACCGGGATCAAAAAAATCTCTCCTCTATGCAGCAGAGGTTCCCCATCCAGTTGCGACGATGCGGCGCTGTAGGGGATGGTTCCGGTATTCACAGAGGTAGATGCCCTGCCAGGTTCCCAGATTCAATGCGCCACCTGTAATCGGAATCAGAAGC
Source organism: Candidatus Kapaibacterium sp. (assembly GCA_026996895.1). GTDB lineage: Bacteria > Bacteroidota > Ignavibacteria > Kapaibacteriales > WFXC01 > WFXC01. Next base: position 13,635 of record JALWJX010000065.1, on the reverse strand, counting down.
GAGTTGCCAAGCAGCGATGCTTTCAAATGCGCCGGCATATCGTCCGGACCCTCTAAGGTGTGAGTGTACAGCGGAAGATTTTCCGGGACCAGATGCGAGAAGAAGCGTTCAAAGTCCTGCCGGACGGTTGGATCGGCATTCTCATTGATCGTTAAGCTGGCACTGGTGTGCTGGATGAACAGATGGAGTATCCCGATGTCGATGCGGCGAAGGTCTGACTCCAGATGTTGAACGATCGTATCTGTGATCAAATGAAAGCCCCGCCGTGGTGCACGGACTGTTATAAGCGTCTGGAACCACACCATCGCATAACGCTGCCTTTGTGAACCAGTTCACTCTGTAGCTTCCGAGCTCGCATTATCCTTTGTCGCTCTTGGTCTTCAACAGCTTCTGCGGCGATCGGAACGTGTTTTTGATGATGCTCCAGAGCATATACGGATTTTCTTTGAGCCGACGAATGGAGTATCCATACCAGTCTTTACCAAACGGAACATAGACCCGCAGGGGATATCCCTGTCGCACCAGTTGATTGCGGCGTCGCTCGCGGACGCCCAGCAGCATTTGAAATTCGTATGATCGAAAGGTGAGTTGCCGCTTGTGAATTTCCGCAATGGCAAAGCGGATAAGCTGTTCATCGTGTGTAGCGATCGCAGCAAACATCTGGTAGTCGAACAACATCAGCAGCAGTTTTTTGAATTGAGCTCGGATTTCTTCCCGGTCCTGATAGGCAATTTCTGGTGGCTCGTTGTAAATGCCCTTGCACAGCCGGACCGAAGCTCGGTATTGAGCTAAGTCTTCAATATCTTGCGGACTCCGCTTCAGGTAAGCCTGAATGACCACGCCGACATTGTCATACCCATCGGCACGCAGCCGCTTGTACATCTGGAGCGTACGCGTTGTGTATGGAGAGTTCTCCATATCGATGCGGACGAATCGGTGGCGCTGTCGGGCTTTGGCTACCACCGCTTTGAGATTGTCATAACAGAAATCCTCGTCAATGTCCATACCCAGGGAGGTTAACTTCACCGAAATGCCCGATTTGAGCTGTTGAGCTTCGAGAGCATCCAGTACGGTCAGATACATATCGCGGGCGGCGGTTGCCTGTTGCCGCGAATGCACAAATTCGCCCAGTACGTCCACCGTTGCCTTGATGTTGTGAGCATTCAGGTGTCGGATGACCCGGAGCGCATCGTCCAGTGTTTCGCCGGCAATGTACTGCTGAGCAACGCGCCAGACGATGGGTCGGGGAATGAGCGGCAACAGCTTGCTAAGTACGGCATTCAGCATCGTTCTATGGACGTTGTTCAAACTGCTTCTGAAATTCGGCGTAATCTGTGATCGGAGCTAAACACGCATAGTTTCGGCAAATGTAAGCAGTGCTGCGCTGATCAACCGGAGTCTGGGATTGGATGTAGGGAATCAGTTTCTGAATCACCGCAGATCCATTATTGTATGCAAAGACGGTGTAAGGGAGAAATTGTCGTTGCAGAAAGTGCAGCATTGCATTGTGCTCAGCCGGAGCTGTATCCGCAATGATGATTTCCCGCCTGGGCGATTGGAGAAAATCGAATGCAGTCAGAGATTGGGCAAAACCCACAGGATAACGCTGGAGATACTTGCCAAAAGCCTCGATGGTGCGTTCGGCATAGTGGAGCAGGACGGTATCGCTGGTCAGATGCCCGATATATGCCAGCAGCGTAGCGGCAATACCATTGCCGGATGGGTAGGCGCCATCATAGGCGTCTTTATGACGGAACAATGGCTGTTGGTGCTCTGCTGAGGTCTGGAAAAATCCGCCAGCAGTACTGTCCCAGAATCGATCGATAGCTGTTCGCAACAGCGCTATGGAGCGTTCTAAGTACTGCGGGTTGAGCGTTGCCCGGTATAGCTCCCATCCGCCATAGGCTAAAAATACATAGTCATCCAGCAGTGCAGGAACAGAGCGATCATTGTCCCGCCATCGGTGGAACAAACGTCCCTGGTCGTCGACAAGGTGTGTGTGGATAAATTGCCACGCACGTTCTGCTGCTTCCCGATAGTGGGCATCACCAAAAGCCTGAGCAGCAACGGCGAAAGCTGCGATCATCAATCCGTTCCAGTCCGTCAGGATTTTGTCATCTTTGAGGGGATGAACCCGTTTCTCCCGGATGGCGAATAATTTCTGGCGGACTTGCTCAAAAGAATGGCGGAACTGATCGATGTCCAGCCCCAATTGCTGCGCCGCTTCTGCATCACTTCGGGTTCGGTACAGAATGTTTTTGCCCGTTTGGTGTCCAGAAGCTTCTTCGCGGAAGTTTCCGTTCGGTTGAATGTCAAAAACGGTTTCGAGAAGGCGAAATTCATCCGGTGACAGTACTTGCTTCAGTTCGTCATACGCCCACACATAGAATTTTCCTTCTTCGCCTTCGCTGTCAGCATCTTCTGCGGAATAGAAACCTCCATCCGGATGAGTCATATCTCGCAAAACGTACGTTGCAATTTCAGTCGCTGTTTGGCGGAACAGCGGTTCTCCGGTCAGTTGCGCTGCGCGGGTATAGGCAAGGAGTAGCATTGCCTGATCGTAGAGCATCTTTTCAAAGTGAGGGACCAGCCATTGTTGATCCGTGCTGTAGCGATGGAAGCCAAAACCCAGATGATCGTAAATGCCGCCATAGCGCATGTGCCGAAGGGTGGTAGTGACAATGTGGAGCAACGTCGAATCCTGAGTTTTGACAAATTGCTGGAGCAGAAAAAGCAGGTTATGGGACGAAGGGAATTTCGGCGCCGTCCCAAAGCCGCCATACGCTGGGTCGAACCGCTGTTTGTAGAGTGTGATAGCAGAATCGATAATCGTTGGCGAAAGGTTAGCTGTCAGGTTGGGACGCGTTGCGAGTGCATCGACAATTGTTTGCGCTGATTCCAGCAGTTTTTTGCGGTCAGTTTGCCAGAGATAGGCGATTTGCCGCAAGATCTCTACAAAGCCCGGTCGACCGTAGCGGGATTCTTTTGGGAAATACGTGCCGACAAAAAACGGTTTGAGATCGGGCGTGAGAAAGACCGATAGGGGCCAGCCGCCGGAGCCTGTAACTGCCTGACAGACTTCCATATACACAGCGTCGATGTCGGGACGTTCTTCCCGGTCGACTTTGATCGCAACGAAGTAAGCGTTCAGCAGCGTAGCCACTTCTTCATCTTCGAAAGATTCTCTTTCCATCACGTGGCACCAGTGGCACGTCGCGTAGCCGATGCTGAGGAAAATGGGTTTATCTTCCTTTTTCGCTTTCTCGAGCGCTTCCTGTCCCCACGGATACCAGTTCACCGGGTTATGGGCGTGCTGAAGCAGGTAGGGGGATTTTTCGTGGATCAGCGCATTGGTGTAGCGCGGTCGGGTGCTGTCTGTTGCGTGTTCCATTGATGATCCTGATGACTGTGGCAAAGAGTGGTTCTGGCAGTGCAGGGTGAGGAGCAGGAAGAGGAAGCTCCACACGACCAGCACCATCGATGGGATTTGAATAAATCCGCTTTTGCGTTCCATAGCAGAAGATCCTCTGTGGTTATCCGTTCAATCATTGCTCTGATGCTACGGTCGCCGTTGCATATCGTCGGCGAATGTTGGGAATCAGATACTCCGTAAATGCACGTTCTAAGTCATAGTGGGGATCCCAGTTCCAGTCGCGGCGGGCAGCGGAATCATCCACTGCAGCGGGCCAACTATCCACGATGCGCTGGCGCTGCGGGTCCGGATCGAATGTAATCTGGAAATCGGGAAAAAATTGGCGCACTTTATCGGCAAATTCCTGAGCGGTGAAACTGAAACTCTGGACATTGTAAACCCTCCGCGTTAACTGCTCACCGGGAGCCTGCGCCAGCCAGAGCAGGGCGTTGACCGCGTCCGGCATTACCATAAAGGGAATGATGGTGTCTTCGCGGACAAAGCAGGCGTAGGGTTTTCCCTGCGCAGCAGCGTGCAGCATTTCCGGTGCGTAGTCACTGGTGCCACCTGTTGGTAGCGTAAATGCTGAGATGATGCCGGGAAAACGGACAGAGCGGAAATCGACATAGCGCGTGGTGTGTGGATCCAGCAATCGGTAGAATTCGCTGTAGTATCTGCCCAACAGTTCGCTGTACACTTTGTTTGCACCGTACATTGTGATGGGGGTAACCCACTGATCTTCGGTGATGGGACCTGCTGAGTGTTTTTGAGCCAGAGAGGGAATGCCGTAAACCGCAATGGAACTGGGGAAGAGGACCGTGACCCTGTGGTTAAACTGCTGCCCATTGCGCTGGGCAAATGTCAGGATATTCAGCATTCCGTCGATATTGACACGATGCGCTGTTTCGGGCTGTTTCTCTGCACTGGTTGATAAAATCGCCGCAAGATGGAAAATCCAGTCGATCGGTACATCCTGAAAAGCAGCGAGGCTGCGGGGATCGGTAATATCCCCTTGCTGAACCAGCGCACAGTGTTGTTGAAGGGCTGGATCCAAGGGATGTAAGTCCAGAGCATAAATTGCAACGTCTGCCTGCTGTGCAAGTTGCTGAATGAGACCGTGACCAATTTCGCCGTTCGCCCCTGTGATCAGCACGTGTTTCATCGTTTTCTCCCGCCATTGTTTTTGCAAAGATACCAAAAGCGCCGAAGCTACCGAGTACCCCGATGCGAACGAATGAGAAAGATCGTTCGTCGTCACAAAGACGTTTTGTTCCAGACGTAAAAGGTAAGGACGCAATGCGGTACGAAGAGTGGCGAGCAGTTGCCAGGAAGGAGTTAAAAGGTAAAGAGCCGGAAAGTCTGGTATGGCGATCGCCAGAAGGAATTGAGATCCAGCCGTTGTATACGGCGGCGGATTTAGCAGCAATCGGATACCGGGAAACCTATCCCGGCTTGCCCCCGTACACGCGGGGACCGTATGCCACGATGTACACGAACCGTCCGTGGACAATTCGCCAGTATGCAGGATTTTCAACCGCAGAGGAAACGAACGCTTTCTATCGGAAGGCATTAGCAGCAGGGCAAAAAGGGCTCTCGGTTGCATTTGATCTTCCAACCCATCGGGGTTATGATTCGGATCACCCCAGAGTCGTCGGAGATGTTGGCAAAGCCGGCGTTGCTATCGATACAGTGGAGGATATGAAAATTTTGTTCGATGGCATCCCTCTGGACAAAATTTCTGTTTCGATGACGATGAATGGTGCCGTGATTCCCATTATGGCAATGTTCATCGTAGCGGCTGAAGAGCAGGGCATAACGCAGCAGCAGTTGAGCGGAACGATCCAGAATGATATTCTCAAGGAATTTCTGGTTCGGAACACCTACATTTTTCCTCCGGAACCGTCGATGCGCATAGTGGCTGACATTATCGAGTATTGCAGTCGGCACATTCCGCGCTTTAATCCGATTAGCATCAGCGGTTATCACATTCACGAAGCAGGGGCAACGGCTGTTCAGGAGCTGGCATTTACCTTAGCCGATGGGCTGGAGTACGTCCGGTATGCCCTGCGTCGTGGGCTGGATATTGACCAGTTTGCACCCCGATTGTCCTTTTTCTTCGCCATTGGGATGAACTTCTTTATGGAAATTGCCAAGCTGCGGGCAGCGCGGACATTGTGGGCGGAATTGATGCAGCAGTTTCATCCGCAGAATCCCCATTCTTTGCGGCTTCGCACGCATTGTCAAACCTCCGGATGGAGTTTGACGGCGCAGGATCCATACAACAACATCATCCGCACGACCTTAGAAGCACTGGCAGCCGTGCTGGGTGGGACGCAGTCGTTGCATACCAATTCGTTCGATGAAGCACTGGCGTTGCCGACGGAATTTTCTGCTCGAATTGCGCGGAACACGCAACTGATCATTGCCGAAGAATCCCAGGTGACCCGAACGGTCGATCCACTGGGCGGATCGTATTTTGTGGAATCGCTTACGCACGAGTTGATGCAGGCGGCAAAGCAGATCATTCAGGAAGTAGAAGAGATGGGGGGGATGACAAAGGCGATCCTGTCCGGTATTCCTCAGCGGATGATTGAAGAAGCCGCAGCACGGCGGCAAGCCCGGATTGAACAGGGGAAAGAAGTCATCGTGGGAGTGAACAAGTACCAGCCGGAGGATGAGCCGGACGTTGAGGTGCTGGAGATTGACAATACGGCGGTTCGGCAGCGGCAAATTGCCCGATTGGAGAAAATTAAGGCGGAACGCGACAATGAAGCAGTGCGACAGGCGCTGGAAGCCATTACAAAGGTTGCCGCTGAGGGCGGGAATCTGCTGGAGGTAGCAATCCCTGCAGCTCGCCTTCGGGCAACGGTAGGTGAAATCACGGCAGCAATGGAAAAAGTTTTTGGTCGATACGAGGCGCCACCCCATACCGTTCTGGGAGTTTATCGTTCTGAGTACCAGAACAATGAGCGATTCCAGCAGATTCTGGATCAGGTGGAAGTATTCCAGCAGGAGTTTGGTCGCCGTCCCCGAATCTTGGTTGCGAAGTTGGGACAGGATGGACACGACCGGGGGGCAAAAGTCATTGCTTCTGCTCTGGCAGATCTGGGATTCGATGTGGATATTGGTCCGCTGTTCCAGACACCGGAGGAAGTAGCAAAACAAGCGATCGAAAATGATGTGCACATTATCGGGGTTTCGACCCTGGCAGGCGCTCATAAAACCTTAGTACCACTGCTGATCGAAGAGTTGCGCCGTCAGGGTGTGGATGATATTCTCGTCGTGGTCGGCGGTGTCATTCCGCCAAAGGACTACGAGGCACTCTACCGGGCAGGGGTCAAAGAAATTTTTCCACCCGGCACCAATATTCTGGATATTGCAGAGCGGTTGTTGAAAGATCTGCGCGAACTCCATCAACAACTGGCAGCACAGGAAGAATAACAAATCGCTTCCCGCAATCAGTGCGCGACCGTTGACAGCAAAGTTCTGGAGGAAGCAGAAAGCTGGACGCACGGGAAATGATTTGCAGGGTGTTTGGTGCTTCAGGCTTTCCTTTCTTTGCTGCGTATTTGGAGGGCGGTTCCGTAAAAAGAGGGGAGTTGCGGAGCAGAGAGCTGGATCACCCGGAGGAAAATCGAAAATTGAAAGCAACTTGTCGAGGCGGATGCCGGTGAGGTAAAATAACAGCAGGTGAGAAACTGCTTTGTCAGAAAGTTGTCCGCCGGAAAATTTTCTTTGCCTCCAATGCGTTCTTTCCGGCGAGATTAAAAATTGATCCGGAACAGACCATCAAATGCCGACCCACTATTTTACATTGAAACGTCTTGTTGCCGCCTTGCAGCCGTACCGTGGAGCGGAAATCGAGGAAGTGTTTACTTTTCGCAAGGAGGAGTGTGTTGTGTGGCTGCGGCAGGGAGCAGAGGAGCGCGGGCTGGTTTGTAGCATACATCCACGGTTGAGTGCCTGTTTCCTCCTGCCTTTGTCCTGGCAGAAACCGCGACAGCGGGTTTCATTGTTTCGCTCCTTCGTGCAGGGAAAGCAGATTGTGGACATCAGTCTATATCGCGATTCTCGAATCGTGCAGTTCCGTCTGGATGATGGAACATCGCTGCTGGTGATCTTTGTCGGCGGGCGGCGCAACAATGTGGTGATTCGGCAGGAAACCGGTGATATTGTTGCCGCTTTGAAGCAGGATCGGCTTGCAGAAGCCAGCGAGGCGCTGGATTCGGAATGGCAGCCACAACCATTGGAGGCGTTTGCTGGCGAAATTCCTGTGCTCCGGGCAGTTGCACGTGCGCAATGGCGTCTTGGAAATCTGTATGCACGGGAAGTGTTGTGGCAAGTGGGGATCGATCTTGCGACGCCGTTGCAGCAGCTTTCCGCATCGCAGCGCCAGCAGATTGAGCAAGCAGCAATTGCATTGGTGCAAGCGTGTCAGGCTTCAGAAACCGTTTATCTCTACCGAGCAGAAGCGCCACTGCCCCTGCTTTCACTGGTGCCATTACAGCAGCCGGTGGAGCTGCTGGAGAAAGTGGAGAGTATCGCCGGGGGCATTCGGCGGTGGAAGCGGATGGCGGAAGAATGGGAGATGCTGCGGCAGTTCCGACAGGTCGTAGCACGGCAGTTGCAGCAGCGAATTCGGAAGGCGGAACAGACGTTGCACAACCTTTCCATTGAAGCACTGCACGAACGGATGGAGCAGTATCAGCGATTTGGCGATCTCCTTTTGACACAGCCAGCGCTCCATCGGAAGGGGCTGCGTGAGATCCAGATTCGCGATTGGGAGGGGAAAGCGTGGTGCATCCCGCTGGAGCCATCCAGATCCCTGCTGGAAAATGCACAGCGATATTATGGCAAACAGAAAGCATTGCGGGAAAAAGTAGCATTGCTGACGGCAAAACAGCAGCGGACGAAGCAGGAATTAGCACAACTCCGGCAACAATGGGAGCAGTTACAGCAAATACACAGTGGGAAAGAGCTCCGGCAGTTTGTGAAAACGTACCCGCAATGGAGGACCTTTCTTTCGTCAACGAAGGATGCATCGGCATCGACACAGCCATTTCGCCGCTTGCAGCTTGGCGACTGGGGCATTGTGGCTATTGGCAAAGACGCCAGAAGTAATGACTACGTAACGGTGCGATGGGCAAAGCCGAATGATTGGTGGTTCCACGCCCGAAATGTCACCGGGGCGCACGTCGTATTCCGTCCGGCAAAGCCACCATCGCCGGACGTGCTGGAAGCAGTGGCATCCTTAGCTGCCTATTATTCCGCAGAACGGCGGGCATCCCTTGTACCGGTGATTTGCACCCTGCGAAAGTATGTGCGCAAAAATAAGCGGATGCCTACTGGTGCAGTGGTTGTGGATCGCGAGAAGCAGGTGCTGGTGGTGCCGCCGCGCTCTCCCGATGAGGTTTTAGCACAGTTGGGGGAGTGAAGCGTCGGAGCCGCAGACTGTTCGTCACGACAGACACCGAACTCAGCGCCATTGCAGCGCCAGCGATCATTGGATTCAGCAGCCATCCTGTGAGCGGGTACAATGCTCCAGCAGCAATGGGAATTGCCAGTACGTTGTAGGCAAATGCCCAGAACAGATTTTCTTTGATTGTTCGAGCGGTGCGTTCGGCAATTGCCAGAAAATGTGGCAGCGCTTCCAGATTGCCGCGGATGATGACAATGTCCGCTGCATCGATCGCAACGTCAGTACCGGTACCCATCGCTGCGCCGATCGTTGCTTTTGTTAAAGCTGGTGCGTCGTTAATGCCGTCGCCAACCATCAACGTGCGTTTCCCTGTGTCTTCCAATCGGGCGATGACCGTGCCTTTGTCTAAAGGAGAGACTTCAGCGATGACCTGATCGAAACCAATGTGGCGAGCCAGCGCTTCCGCCGCTGTTTGATGATCGCCAGTAAGCAGAATGACCTGATAGCCGCGGGATCGGAGAAATTGTACCACCGCTGCTGCTTCGGGTTTGGGAGGATCGGCAATGGCGAGGACACACTGGATCACTGTATCGGCAACGATGAAAACCAGGGTGTGTGCTTGCCGGCGATGGGAGTTGACAAACTGGTGCACTGCAGATGGCAGCGAAATGCCAGCATCGCGTAAGAGTTGTTCATTGCCCAGCAGAAGAATGGTATTGTCAAAGGTGGCGCGAAGTCCTTTGCCAGCAATCGTTTCCAGTTGGGCTGGCGCAATGCCATCGGGAGAATGGGTGGGCTGGAAGAAATGCAAAATTGCCTGCGCCAGCGGATGAGTGGATCGCTGTTCCGCTGCAATGATCTGCTGAATCAACAACTGCTGCTGGGCTGGATCATCGATCAGCCATAGCACATCGACAACCTGAGGATCACCTTGCGTGATCGTGCCGGTTTTGTCAAAAACGATGGTATCGATCGTCCGAATGTGCTCAATTGCCTCGATGTTTTTGATCAAAATACCGTATTCGGCTGCTTTGCCAATGCCCACAGTCAGTGCTGTTGGCGTTGCCAGTCCCAGGGCGCACGGACAGGCAATGACAAGAACAGAGACCGCAGCCGTAAAGGCAAACAGCCACGAGGGGGATGGTCCCCAGATGAGCCAGATGATGAAAGTCAGCAGAGCAATGCCGACGACGATCGGGACGAAGACAGCCGCAATGCGGTCGACCAGACGCTGAATCGGTGGCTTCTGCGCCTGTGCCTGTTTGACGAAGTGGATGATCTGGGACAGCAGTGTTTTCTCCCCGACCTGTTCAGCACGGATGATCAAAGTGCCGTCCTGTACAATGGTTCCACTGAACACAGGATCGCCAGGCGCTTTGTTTACCGGGAGCGGTTCGCCGGTGAGCATACTCTCATCAACGGCTGCCTGTCCTTCCAGCACAGTGCCGTCGACCGGAATTTTTTCGCCCTGACGCACTAAAACCCTATCATCTGGATGCACGGCTTGCAGGGGCACCGTGACCCACTGACCGTCCCGTTCGACCAGAGCAAATTGCGGCTGGAGTTCTATGAGCCGGCGAATAGCATCTGTTGTGCGCTCCTTTGCGTTTTCTTCCAGATACCGCCCCAGAAGGACTAAGGTGATCACCACTGCTGCTGCTTCATAGTACACGTGGACGCCGGTGCCCAGTTGAGCGAAAAAAGAGGGGAAGAGTGTCACCGCAAGGCTCAGCAGAAAAGCACTTCCCGTACCCAGAGCAACTAACACATCCATATTGGCAGTTTTGTGTCGTAACTGTTTCCAGCTATTGCGGAAAAACTCCTGGCCGGTGTAGAATACCACAGGGATGGCAAGAAAAAGCTGGATCCAGGGTGAAGCGGGAAATGGGGGAATGAACATTGAGAGGATCACTAAGGGTATGCTGCACCCGATGCCAACCAGCAGCTTTGTACGCAGCTCTTTTTTGCGGGAGGATTTGATTGCTTCCAGTTGCGCCTGCTGGTCGGGAAGGACCAGATCATAGCCGATGCTGCGAACAACGTCTCGAAGCTCTGGAAGCGTGATCTGCGCAGGATCGTATTCAATCAACACCGTGTTATCACTCAGGTTGACCTGCACTGCAAAGACCCCTTCTTGCGCCTTCAACATCGATTCGATGCTGACAGCACAGCCGGCGCACGACATCCCGGTGACAGGCAGGATGATTTTTTCTATGGATAGCGATTCTTTGGTTGCTGTTGTTTCCATCAATGGTTTCCAGTTCGTTGCACTTCCTTCACCAGAGACGCTCACCACAGGGAGATTGTGTGTGGACGATAGAGGATCGCGCAGGTCCCCGACACAGAGCCGCACCTTGCCGGTCGGGAGCACAGAGGATCCGGGTGGTAGAGCAGAAGGGAACAGGGAGTGTCATATTGTCACGCTCCGTCAATCGATGCCGGAGAAAGAAAGTGCAAATGGGGCAGCAATGGGTACATTTTGTCACCTGCTCAGGAATTGGCACGGAGTTTCCAAATAGAGAAGCGCAATGAATAAGTGTGACAAACCAAAAGGAAGGAAGAATGATGGCAGTCGTGCGATTTGAACCGATCCGTGAACTGGAACGCTTCATTGAGCGAGTTGGGGATTTCTTTGAAGAAGCAGGGAAAGGTATTACCCTGGAAATTGGAGGCTTCGTGCCGCGGACAAACATCTGGGAAGACGAAAATGCTTACTATGTGGAAATGGAGCTTCCCGGTGTGAAGAAAGAAGATCTGGAAATCTCTTTGCGGGAAGATGGTGTTTTGATCGTTCGCGGCAAGAAAGCGGTGCCGCAGGATGAGCGGCAATACCTGCGAGCAGAGCGAAAGTTTGGAGATTTTCAGCGGAGTTTCGCTTTTCCCGAACCGATCGATGCTTCGGGCATTGCAGCGGAACTCAAAGATGGGGTATTGACTATCACCCTACCAAAGGTGAAAAAAGAAGAACCCAAAGCAATCAAAGTGGAAATTCAATAAAGGGAAGTTAAACAAAAAAGGAGACAGAGCGATGACCTTAGTCAAGTATGAACCCTTCCGGGAGCTGGAAGCGATGACCCGGCGGATGAACGATCTGTTCCGCACGTTTGAAGAGTCCTTCTTTGCTCCACTGGCGACGACGCAGACCTTTACACCGCGGGTTGATATCTCCGAAGATGAGAAAAACATCTACATCACTGCGGAGTTGCCAGGAATGAGCAAAGAGGACATCGAGGTAACCATCAACGAAGATGGGGTGCTGACGATCCGTGGTGAAAAGAAGCGGGAGCACAAAGAAGAAGGTGAAAACTACATCCGGGTAGAGCGGGTATTCGGTAGCTTTACCCGATCCTTTGTGCTGCCAGAGAATGTGAAGGCTGATGAAATCTCCGGGAAGTTTGAAAACGGCGTGCTTCGGCTAACACTGCCAAAAGCCGAAGTTGAGAAGCCGAACGAAGTCAAAGTGGAAATCAAGTAATCGATTCTTTTCAACAAACTTTTCGCAGCAAGGGAGTTCCCGTCAAAAGGGGATTCCCTTGCTGTGCATTTATCGAAGTAGGTGAAGTGGAACAAAGAAAGGAGAGACACAATGGCAGAAACAAAAGGTAAAAAGATTATCGGGATAGATCTGGGAACAACCAATTCGGTTGTAGCCGTAATGGAAGGAGGATCGCCGGTGGTGATCCCGAATCAAGAGGGATCGCGCCTGACACCATCGGTCGTAGCGCTCACGAAAAATGGTGAGTGGTTAGTGGGCGAAGCAGCAAAGCGTCAGGCGATCACCAATCCCAAGAATACGGTGTATTCCGTCAAGCGCTTCATTGGTCGCCGATGGGATGAGGTGGAAGAAGAGGCGAAGATGGTGCCGTACAAGGTGGTGCCATACAACAATGGAGCGTCGGTGCGGATTGAAATTGAAGGTAAACTCTATGCACCGGAAGAAATTTCTGCAAAGGTATTGCAGAAGCTGAAGAGCGCAGCCGAAGATTACCTGGGGCAAAAAATAGAAGATGCGGTGATTACCGTTCCTGCCTACTTCCACGATGCGCAGCGGCAGGCAACCAAGGCGGCAGGAGAAATTGCTGGACTCAACGTGCAGCGGATCATCAACGAGCCGACCGCCGCTGCTCTGGCATACGGATTGGATAAAGAAGGGAAAACGCTCACAGTGGCAGTCTATGACCTGGGTGGCGGAACATTCGACATTTCCATTCTGGAAATTGGCGAAGGAGTTGTAGAAGTTAAGGCAACACACGGCGACACCCATCTTGGCGGTGATAACTTCGATCAGCGGTTGATCGATTACATTGCCGATGAGTTCCAGAAGGAGCACGGTGTTGATCTCCGTCAGGATCCGATGGCGTTGCAGCGTTTGCGGGAAGCGGCAGAGAAGGCGAAAATCGAGCTGTCGCAAAAGCTGGAGACCGAAGTCAATTTACCGTTCATTACGGCAACCCAGCAGGGTCCTTTACACCTGGTGATGAAAATCACCCGTGCCAAGTTCGAGCAGTTATGTGAGGATCTTTTCCGCAAGACCTTGGGTCCGTGTGAAAAAGCGCTGGAGATGGCGAAGTTAACGCCGCGCGATATTGATGAGGTGATCCTGGTGGGTGGATCGACCCGGATACCACGGATCCAGCAATTGGTGAAGGAATTCTTCGGCAAAGATCCAGCAAAGACGGTCAATCCGGATGAAGTGGTTGCTATTGGCGCCGCCATTCAAGGGGCAGTGCTGGCAGGCGAAGTGAAGGATATTCTCCTGCTGGATGTCGTGCCAATTACCCTCGGTATCGAAACAATGGGTGGT
>JALWJX010000064.1 GCA_026996895.1 Candidatus Kapaibacterium sp. | reverse complement strand
AAAGGTACAGTCCCGGTGTCATCCCTGCCAGGTGGAGCGTGATGTAATGGTCCGCTCGAACCGCCTGCTCTTCGACCTGCAATACCTTTTGCCCTTTGACATCATAGAGCGTAATGACAAACGGCTGCGGCACTGCCCAGTGCAGGTACAGCCGCAGTTCTTTGCCAGTCGGATCGTAACTGTACCATCCCTGGATCGCCTCTTCACGGACTCCCGTGATTTCGCCGAATTCCTCCTCTTTCGGCTGCGTCCACTGCTGAATCTCGACGCTGTCAGCACAGTTGTAATAACAGGTTTCGTTGTAAGGTCCCCACACATTCATACAGCGCTTTCCACTTGTACTGTAAATCTTCTCAATGGAAGGGTCCTCCGGAGGATTGTTACCCGGAATGTCTATCCAACAAGCACGCCACACATCAATACAACAGTCATCGCTACATCGCTTATATATCCATTTAGGTCTAACTCCGACAATAGGAATTCCTGCCAGTATTTCAGACTCTCCATCTTTTTTCCAATTACTATACTCCCACTGTGTCCAGAAACCACAACTCCCCTTGTAAATCCGGTAATACGTTTGACCTCCATTTGAGCAAAAAATTTGCTCCGGGTACAGGGTATCACCAACATCAAGAATAAGTCCATGGCTGGCTAAATCATGCCAGATAAGCTGTGCCACAACGTTATCAATCACCTCAGACATCGACACTGTGCCACTGGTAATATCATTCATCAAACTATCACATCCATCAGAAAGTCGAATTTCCTCAATGTAAATCTCCCGATAATGTCCGCAGGCAAGACGAGCATAGAATACCACCTGAAAAGTACAACCCTGGTAGCGTGCTGCAAATGTACTATCGTAACGTCCGTTAAAACCCGACCATTCAGTTGTGTCCTTTGGGAAATATCTTGGACCCAACCACTGTTCAGGACAAGCTGTGGAACACGGCACCACCGTCGAATCATTCTGCGCCCGAAGTGTTGTGGGAAATGGTGGCGTCAGCAGGAGCGAAGCGGCGATAAGGAAAGCAAAGGCAAACTTAAACACGTGTGTGTGTGTGTGTGTGTGTTTAGAAAAAAGTTCTGCTAACAGGGCGTAAAAAGGAAAGCGTTTCATCATCCGATCTCTTTAATTGTGAAACAACCTTTTTCTTCCCGCCTTCGCGGGTACCACAAATTTACAAAATTTTCTGCAAAAATGCAAACGATAGCAGTGTTGCCAGAGACAGTGGTGCAGGCAACAGAGAAGGGACGTTTTTGCTGTCAGCGAAATCCGGCGTTTTCTGCTACCGGGAGTGTACGCTTCAGCGAGCACCTACCAGGAGCGCACACTTCAGTGTGCATTCTCTGCCGGTGAACTCGGCGCTCCCAGAAGCCCCCGTGGAAGAGGGGTTGGGGGCAAGGGCATTCTACATCCCCCGCAGGAACGCACGACCGTGCACTCTCTGTCCTCCTCAGCGAGAGTGAGCTCGGATAAAATTCACAATTTGTTTCAGCAGCCCCGGCGCTAAGGGGATCGATGGATCGACAAAACTTTTTTGTTGAACCGCGAGATCCGTCGTCTCAATGTGCTTCATCAGGTGGTTCATTGCCGGAATCTCCTCATATTCTGCTCCGGCATTGCGGGTTGCGAAGGCTCGAACATCTTCACACCGCACCTGAAGATCGGTGGTACCGCACAGCACCAGAATCGGAACCCCGACTTTCTGAATTTCTTTGCGTGGATCATATCGCATCCACGATTGAATGAAAGGCTGCACACCGGGACGGAACAGCGACAGGAGCAGGGGCGGGATGGAATCGACCAGATGACCGGTTCTGAGAGAATCCAGGATCCGTTGTGTTGCTGGCACAAGAAATGGTGCTCGCTGCTTCATTTGTTGCAGGATCAACTGATCCACCGGTAAAGGTTGTGGCGCCACCAGAATAATCCCATCAACTGGTATCTGCTGTGCCGCCAGCAAAGCAACCAACCCACCCTGACTATGTCCCAGCAAATAAATGCGCGTGAATCGCTGATCCTGTCGCAGTTTCTGTACCCACGCAACGGCATCACCAATGAAGTGTTCGAATCGAACCGAATCTTCCCGAAACGTTTTCGATCCACTGTCCCCAATACCCCGTTTGTCGTACCGAAGCGACGCCACGCCGGAATCCGCCAGCACCGTTGCCAGCAGTTTGTACGCATCACTTTTGCCGGGAAGGTTTGTAAGATTTCCATCCCGATCAACGGGACCAGAGCCGGGAATGAAGAGGACCACCGGATACCGATTGCCAGTATCCGGAAGCATTAACGATCCTCGTAATCGCCATCCATCTGGCGCCGTGATTTCGAGGAATTCCACCTTAGCAATGAGTCCCGAAACGCCGAATATCAGCAAGCTACCGAGTAGCCACAATCGCATTGGTCTCATTCCCACTCTTCACCATCGTACAAATGCAAAGTCTGATTTGCCTGTTTCCACCGTTCCATTTCCTGTTTCTGCGGTTCAGCATCTGATTGCATCTCCATTGAAGCAGGAGGAATCGAAAGAAGACTTCAGAATCCCAGTTCATTGAGCCGCGCCACTAACTGATCCAGATAGATATTGCGGAAAGAACCATACTGGGCTGTCTCCGGAATGAGGCAAAACAGGCTATAGGTAGCGCTGTTAAAAGGATCAAAATGCGTGCTGCTGACAATCATTGTCTCTTCCTCCGGACGGAATCGGTTATCAACATCGTACACAGCCACGGCGGCGCGCAGGAGCGTCAGCTTCTGGGGGCGGAGCGGCGCTGCCCAGAATCCCAGCAACTGGAAGGGAATGCGAACCTTGAGTTGATAGCCCTGGTCTGTCGGGCGAGCAACGATCCGGATTTGATCCAGCGCCTGTCGCTGCAGCGAATCCAGATCCTCTGTGCTCTGCACCCGCACCGATGGTTTCAATTGCTCGAAATCACCGGGAAAAAGCTCGATTACCATCAATCCGGAATCTGATCCGTTTTTCAGCGGAACGGTACGAATAGGTTCGCCGGGGTCCACTTCTCGCACCGACTGCACATCGAACCATAGCGCTACATGATCCGCTAAACTCTGCGGTTTCCGTTCCGTGACAACCGTGTCATCCCGGACATCGACCAACACATAGAGAAACCGCTGATTGTAAGCAACCTTTAACCGAAAACTGGCATCTTCAGCTCCCCGCCAGTAAAAAGCACCTTTTGGGACAAAGCTCACGGATGCAATCTCTGGCATCTGCGGAACGCCCAATGGGATGACCCGGAAACGACGGTGGACCGGTACCACAACGGTCAGCACCTCCTTTTTCAACGCCCCGGTCCGTTGATGGAACCACTGCTCCTGAATCCGCAAGTGCGTAAAATCCTCGCGATACCGGTAAATCTCGCCTTTTCGCTCCCGACTGCTCATCTGCATCACCGTAATGAGCGTTCCGTGCAGAAATCGGTAGCCCGACACCTGCCAGTAAGCAGAAGACTGGCGGCTCACGATGTAGCAGGTTGTGTCTTTGATCGCAACGCCAACTTCGATCGGCAACTGGGTGTATGGCTTCTGGAACTGTCCTACTTCAACCAGGAACCCATCAATGTCCACAAACAACAAGACTTCTGCGATTTTCTTCTTCTGCGAAGCCCGCTTAATAGAAATGGCCACGTCCGGGTAACGATCACCGGAAAAGTCGCCGACATCCCATCCCCAGATCCGATAATCCTCCCGCTGCGGCAATTGTTTGTGAATATCCCAGATCATTTCCTCCGCAAAGTACGGCAAGAGCCGTTGTTTCAGCTCTGCAAAACGCATCCCCTGCTGTGCCCATAGAAGTGTTGGAGCACTACTGATGCCATAGAGCAATCCGATGATCCACCACAGGAAAACGTGCCACCCCAGTTTCCGGTCGTATTCCCCGATGTTTCTCCAGCGTTTTCCCATCGCTACTGTGCTCCGTCTTCCGGCGGCTGCGCAGGCTGCACTTGCCGCTTATGCGTTTCCCCATACTGCAGCGTTTTCTCCATCACCGGGAACAACTGTTTCAGCTCCTGAATATGCTCCGAGGAAAGCCGCGCGCCGAACTGCGACACAACTCGCGCCCCTGCCAGTGATGCGAAATGGCCAGCAACTTCCGGTGATTTGCCCTGTACCATCGCAAACAGGAAAGCAGCAGCATACGTATCGCCAGCGCCCGTTGTGTCCACCGGATTTGCAGGATACGCCGGGATCCGGTACTCCCGTCCTTCCCACCAGATCCACGATCCTTCAGCCCCTCGAGTCATAATAACGCGGTCAACGCGGCGGCTGAGCATGCGAAATGCCCGCTCCGGCGTTTCCTGCTCCGTGAGTGCCATTGCTTCCTGCTCATTACAGAACACGATTCGTGCAGCATTCAGGGATTGTTCTACTTCCTGGCGGAAATGTTCAATGATAAACACATCGGAAACCGTTACAGCAACTTCCGTCTCGTGCCGTTGTGCATAGAAAATTGCCCGGTCGATCGCTTCTGCGCCCGACTGTTCCGAAAACTTATACCCTTCCACATACAGCCACTCCGATCGCTGGAGCGCCTCTTCGACCACGTGTTCTGGCGAAAAATGGAGATTGGCTGCCAGCGCTGTCTTCATCGTACGCTCTGCATCCGGGGTGATCAGCACCAGGCAACTACCGGTTGGAAGTTCGGAATGGCGCGGTGCAAATAGAGCAATATCCAGTGCCGCAAATTCCTGTGCGATGAAATCCGCCAGTTCATCATTCCCAAGAATGGTACCATAAGCGGCACGTCCTCCAAGTCGGGCAAAGGTAATAACGGTGTTCGCTGCTGATCCACCACTACTGCGCTGCACAATCTGCTGCTGAAGCTGCGCTATGAGATCTCGTTGCTCCTCGTGATCCACCAGCGCCATTGTGCCTTTCGGCACCTGTAACTGACGCAACAGATCCTCATCCACCGCTACCTGGATGTCTAACAAAGCATTGCCAAGACCAAAGAGATGAAAATCTTTACGACCGGCTGCCATCGAATCGTCTCCGAAATCGTTCTATTGACCGTTCTATGAGTATCTGACACAACTGCTCAAAGGAAATACCGGCTGCGGCGGCTGCTTTTGGCAGCAGGCTGAGCGGCGTCAGCCCCGGAATGGTGTTGACTTCCAGACAGAAGAACACCCCCTGCTCATCCATCCGGAAATCAACCCGACTAAAGACCTCACACCCCAACGCCTGATGTGCCTGCTGCGCAAGCCTTTGCAACGTCTGGACGGCTGTCTCCTCTAAAGGTGCGGGGCAAAGATACTCAGTTTTTCCTTTCTGATACTTGTGCTCATAATCGTAAAACCCGTTTTTCGGTACAATTTCCACCACCGGCAAGGGATCCAGTCCCTCCACGATTGCAACAGTTAATTCTCTCCCCGGAATATACCGTTCCACCAGTACTGTTTCGGAAAACTGCGCTGCAAACCGAATTGCCTGTTGCAATGCCGCAGTATCACCATCCCGTACGATCGTGATTCCAAAGCTGGATCCCTCATCACTGGGCTTCACCACCAGATCGTTGCCATAGATGGTGCGCAAGTGCTCCAGCCGTTGCGGATCTTCCGCATCCTGTGCCGTGACTGAACACCAGGGTGGCTGCGGAATACCGACACCGTCAAAAATCTGCCTGGAGAGAACCTTGTCCATTGCTGCCGCACTGCTGCTCACCCCGCTGCCTGTATACGGAATACCCGCTATTTCCAGCAATGCCTGGACGGTCCCATCCTCTCCATACCGTCCGTGTAGCGCCACAAAAACGATATCCGCCTGCTGCACCACCGGCAACTGCAATGCTTCTAAATACCGCGGGAGCGCATTTCCCTCAGGAAGCGGAGGAATCGATTCTCCCATTGATTGCACATTGGAAATAACACCGTCAGCGCCCAGCGCTGGATCAACGACCGTCACCGTATGCCCGTTCCGTTCGAGCGCCAGCGCTACTTCACGACCGCTCACGTACGACACCGGTCGCTCCCGGGAAACCCCACCAGCAAATACAACAATGTTCATTCCTGCCACAACTGTTGTTCCAGAGATTGCAAACACAAAGGATGCAAACGCTGAACCGCCGTTTCTCCCAGAGCTGCTGGCACACCCAGCACGCAGACGTCGAATTCAGCGTTCATCTGGACAAAGGACACTGGCAGATCTGCCAATCGCTCAAAAATTCGCTGCAATACGTTTGCCGTTAATGAGGATCCGAAGCACGTCACAACATCACACACGTGGGCAGACACCCCCTGTCCCCCAACCATGACCGTCCCATCGGGATACTGTTGAAGCAGCCACCCTGGTGTGCCCTCCTGTGTCACCGCTGTTCCGTAATGAAGCGGCTGTTCTGGGCAGAGGGCAAGGGCAAACAATGCTGGTGCATTCCATTGCGTTTGCGCCCGTATTTCAGTGCCGGGCGCTGCTGGATCCAGCGTACTGCGAATGTACACCGGTATTCGTGCCTGCTCTGCCGGTCCTAAGGTGTCCGGATGCAGCACTTTTGCGCCAAACAGCGCCATTCGCCGCATCGTTGTGAACGACAATTGCGGGAGTGGCTGCGCCTCCGGAACAATCTGAGGGTCAGCGGTGAGAATACCGGGAACGTCCGTCCAGATCTCAATAATAGACGCCTGCAGCAAGGCGCCAAAAACGGCGGCAGAATAGTCCGATCCACCCCGTCCAAAAACCGTTGTGTGCCCCTGCTCGTTCCGTGCAATATATCCCTGAGTAACAAAAATTCGAGCGGAAGGATCACGATGGTGCGTCCAGAATTGTTGCACCTGCTGCTGTGAAAGCTCCCATTGTAAAGCTGCTTCAATCCATTGGTCCGATCTGGTTCGAAGCAGTGTCCGTGCATCGACCCATTGCACGTCAGCGCCTCGATACGCCAGAATCGATGCAACAAAGGTACTGGACAGCAACTCTCCGAACGCAACGAATGCTGCCAATTGCCGCTCGGTCAATTCGCGCAAATAGGCAACGCCCTGAGCTAATCGATGCAACTGGTGGAACCACGGTTGCAAGGCTTGCCACACGGCAGCAAATTCCTCAGCAGACAGTACGTGGTGCAAAAGTGCCTGGTGATGCTGCTGAATGGAGTCCAGCATTGATTGCCATTCTTCCTCACTGCCAAAGGCTGCACGGTGTGCTAACTGCTCCAATTGGTCGGTAATGCCTGCACACGCCGACACAACGACCCACTGGATCTCCTCCTCAGCCTGTTCCAGAATAGCGATGGTATTCCTCAGTCCCCGGACCGTACCAACGGAGGTGCCTCCAAACTTCCGCACCCGAATGGGTTCATTCATCCTCGAAAATCAGGTAATCGGACAGCTCATCACGCGTGGGCGTATGTCGCAATGCGCCTCCTTCGATCAAGTCCATTACGGCTTCTTTTGCCTGCTCGACGCTCACATTGTACAAATAGGCGAAATGCCACAGATCGATTGGAGCCTGCTGCACCTCATATAAAAAACGTTCTGCTAAGCTCAGCTCTTCTCCTTTCTCGACCTTATCCAGTATCATCGCCAACAGCGCCTGTCCCTCAGAAGGGGTAATGTGTTTGTACGTAAAGTAAAAATTCGGAACAAACATCAGGTCGCAAATTGGAAATCCCTGCGCCACAATTTCCGGAAGCAATCCCATTCCCACGCTGTACAATTCTCCTTCTGCCGCAACATCCCCCCACAAATCTTCCCACATCTCCGGCGCTTCTTCCCGCAGCCACTCAAAAAATTCTACTTCATCGCGTGGCAATTTTACCATCGTACCACGCTGAAATTTCCGCGCTAAGATCTTTGCCTCCTGAGGCGTCAGCGTGTCCCATACTTCTTCTGGCAGCTCAACGATAAAACGCCCTTTGTCTTTCTGTTCCTGAATGATTTTCTCAACTTCTGCCAGATCCATCGTGCGTCCCCCGCTTGTTTTTCACTCTGGGCAAAGGACGGTTAACGTCGCTGTTTCTGATAACGGTACAGAATAAAAAAGGCGATCAGGAAGACGGCGTTCAATCCCAGACTGATATTCTTGCCCAGCGCGAAAGCCTCAGAGTAATACCGAAACTCGATGCGGTGGGTGCCAGCCGGCACCACCAGTCCACGAAATGCGTAATTCGTTTTGTAAATCGGCACCGTTTTGCCATCAATAGTAGCATGCCACGCTGGAGGATAGTACGGCTCACTCAGAAAGAGAAAATGCGGCGCTTCCGTCTGGGTTTCCAACACAATACGGTGTTCTGAATACTGCGTTATCCGGACCGTAGCTTTTCCCCTTACAGGTTCAACCGGCTGATCCAATGGACTTTCCACAAAGGCAACCGCCGTTGGGCGGAAATCGCCGTCTCGCAAATGCTCTAAGATCGTTAAGGGTTTGGCAACGGCAACAGAGTCTACAAAAAATGCTCTCGGTAATGCCAGCAAATTTCGATACACCACCGCCTGCTTTTCCTGTGACCGGGCAACCAATTGCAGTCCCGGCGCAAAATCCTGAAGCTCGCGCTCCACAACGATGTACTTCACATTGAGCACGTTCCACAGAAATGGGTTAATAATCACATTTCCCCCTCCTTTGCCCGCCACATCCAGCAAATCCTGATAGATCCGCATTTTAGCAGAGCTGTAGCCGTGGATGTGCTGGAGGAAAAAGTACGCCGGATAATTAGGTGACGGTGCTGTAAAATCAGCAATGCGGAACAACGTGGTATCACTTTTTAGATAGCGAATCACATCCGTTTCCCGAAACACTGTTTCTTCCAGCGGCTTTTCAGGAACTTCCATCGGTCGACGAGCAACTCGCCAGAGATCAAAGATTAACAATCCAAACAGGAGAATCAGAAACCATTGAGGACGCAACCGGTTTCTGGTGTATGCTATAAATGTTGCCACAAATGCAACAGCGATCAATGCAGTAACCAGCCAATCCTGAATCATCTGGCGATAGATAAAGGAATGCAAAGCGGCGGGCAACTGCTTCCCCGTTGCGCTGTTTTTGACTGCCTCGATATAGACATCACTTCCAAGCAAAGCAAAGAGAACACCAGCAGCCAAAAATACGATGGAAAAAATAAGTGTCCCTTGCAGCAATTTCCGAATCCGTTGCTGCTGCCCCTTCTGCTGGATCCCTCGAATAATACCCGTTATTCCGTACCCTGCCAGAATCGGCACTGCAAACTGAAGCATTACCAGTGCCATACTGGGAGTGCGGAACTTGTTAAACAGCGGCACGTAGTAGAAAAACAGATCATACAGGATCGGGAAGTTTTTGCCAAATGATAACAAAAGCGATAATCCGGAAAGAGCGACCAGGAACCAGATTAGTGGCTCCCTGCGGTAAAGAATAACGCCCAGAATCGCCAGGATTAAAACGCCAATGCCCATATAATTCGCTGCGTCCGTAAAGGGCATCTGTCCCCAGTAAGTATGGAGGTGCACCTCTCGATTACCCGTCAATGACCCTTTGTACGGAAGCTTGCCAAACCCGAAGTAGTTCGGAATTAAAAAGGTTATCATTTCTTCGGGACTAAACGACCAATTGGTTGCATACTCATAGTCCAGCCCACCATCGGACACCTGTGCAGAATCTTTCGCCAGAATGGAAGCGGAACCGCGAGTCGAATACGGCGTATACTCCTGAATGGACAAATACCGATCGGCGCTCATTCCAACAGCAATGACAGCCGCAACCGCCATCCAGAGACCGGACCGCACTGGAATCCATACGGAATTTCCCTTCCGCCAGGCGGCAAAGATTTCTACAAGGAGATACAGTCCAAACGTCAGCATTGCATAAAAAATAAGCTGCATATGAGCTGATCCCGACAGCACGTGGAGAGCAAAGATCAGCAAAAGCGCAAACAGCCACGGGAAACGCTTCGTTTGCAGCCGCTCCATCAACAGCAAAATGTATGGATAAGTCATCAGCGCTGCCGGCTTGGTATTGTGCCCGATCATAACCCAGACAATCACAAAGGTTGAAAAAACGGCAGCAATCGCCGTAAAAGCAGCTACGAATCGCTCGTGCTGCTTCGACCGCATAAACCAATACATCCCAATGCCATAAACCGCATAGTAAGTTGCTACCCGCGCCGTGTCACTGGAAAGAATAGCTCCAATCAATTTTGCAACTCCAAAGACTACCAGTGCAAGCAGGTCCCACCACCGTGTGCCGGTCACCAACAGGGCAGCATAACTGGGCATCCCACTAAAAATGTAAGGAATCCACTGCGGGAATTCTCCTCGTGCTTCAACAGCAGATACATACGGACGCAAACTCATAATGGTCACCATATCCGGCGAGGCAAAACTCCCAACACCAAAAATCACCGGAGCAAAAAATAAATAGACCAGCAATGCTATGCCCAGACACAGCGTAAAATCTGGATGCTGCTGCATCCATCCGAGCAATCCTGAACGCTGTTTTTGTCGTTTGCTCTTCGCCATCCCTTCCCGCCTACTTTATGATACCTTCGCTGTTTCCTTTCTGGCAATATCACGCCACTTCGGATACGATCATCCCCTGGCATTAACGAGCAGGGGATGAAACTTCCAGTTGTGAACCGGTACTCTTTTCGACCAACTGCATCACTGCTTCCAGCACCGTATCTGGAGACAAATAATCCAGGCAAAAATAATCTGGATTGACACACCGCTGGCGGAAGTAGCAGCGGCACGGTTTCTCTGGCAGGAGCAAAATGCCACGGTTGTAAAGCTCAAACTCCGCCGGATTAAAAATGTTCACAAAAACCACCACCGGCGTTTTGACACCCAGGGCTACGTGCAGTGCCATTGTTACTGGCGTTACTAACACATCTGCGCGGGCAATCAGATCAAAGAACTGGCGTAGCGGAAATGTTCCCGGATAAAAAGCGCCGGTTTCATCAGCAATGCGCCGATTTAGCTCTTCATCCTCTTTGCCCCCAACCACCATCGGGAACAACTGCTCTTTCTGGCACAGCCGAATCAACGCTTTCCACCGATCAGGCGGCCACTGTCGGGAAATCCACCGCCTGCCACAACCGGGGTTCATCGCAATAATTGGTTTTCCCTCATTCGGAATCACCACAGATGCCGGCTCTGGCTCGATGACGTATTCCTCTCCCCGGAACTCCCAGCCGCAGATGTAAAAAATTTCCTCCAGATACGAATGAGGATTCTGCTGACTGATGTCGTCAAATAATCCGGTAAGATACTTCGGCTCAGCTCGATGATCTGCTGGAACAATCACACCATCCCGGACCGTAAATCCAGAAAGTCGCTGATACTGGAGCCGACGCGTCAGCGCGCACGCATAGTGATCTTTGTCCAGATTGATCACCCAATCAAAAGGGATCGTTTCCAGTGACAACACTGATTCCAGCGAGAATGGGAGCACTTCATCCACCCACTGCCGGGGCACCGCGTCAGGATAGTAGGTCAACCAATAAATCTTTGCTCCGGGCATCTCCGCCCGAATTCGCCGGAGTAATGCTGTGGTTCGGATAACGTCGCCAATTGCACCCAGTTTGATCATCAGAATCCGTTGCTCGATCGGCTCATAATAGGAACAATTCTCGCAATGTACCCCGTATTCCTTATGAGGTGCACATGGAATATCTCCCCGGAAAAAACGACAATCTGTCTTGATTTCCATCGCCCGTTCTCACCGCCAGTAGTACAGAATCATTATGGATGAAACGACACCAGCGACAATTCGCTCCTGAACTTCTAATGTTGGATCGGGGGTTAACAATTCTCCACGTTCTGGCTGGCGACCCAACAGGTTTAATGCAGAGTACCCAATCGAAGCTTCCATAGCGAAATCAGGATCAAACTTGCCACGCACTCCTATCCGCATTGTCAAGCCCAGACGCCACGCCGCTGTTTTTGTCCGCACGGTGTACGTGTTTCGCTCAATAATTTCCCCATTCAACCGGACAAATCGCTGCTCAAACAGTCCTCGTGAGACCATAGTTCCCCGAAACTCCATTCCCGCAAAAGCAGAGGTCAACGAAGAGAAGTGGACAAAGGTTCGCTCCAGTCCTACGGACAGCGAAGCAACATCAATGCCGAAGCTGCGATACAGGTTCGCGTTGGGATAAGGATACCGCTCTCGCCCGCGGAAGAAAATGGTCTCTGCAAAAAGTACAACATCCAGCGGGAGCGATGGCAATACCGAAAGCGCTTCTGGGAACGCTAATTTCACCGCCACTCCTGACTGCGCTCCAGAAAATCCTCCGCCCAGAAAAGCCAGGGTTTCCCGAGCGGGGTTCGCCCCATTAATCCAGAAGGTAGACAACCCTGCCGAAACCCGCATCGAAGACTGTGCCTGCACGCTCAGCGTACCTATCAGCAGGCATAAAGCCAACACCATCCATCTGCTCATTGCGGACTCTCCCACTCTATGAGATAATCTTCTGCTGAACCCGCTTGCTGCTGCACAATCATTTCTGCCAGCAGCCCCAGCGAGATAAACTGGACCCCAACGATAATCAAAGCGATCCCCAACAGGGCTAAGGGACGATTGCTCAAAAATGTTTTTCCCAGGATCCATTCAATGGTCAAATACAAATCAATCCCGAAGCCCACCACTGCCATCAGAATACCAATAGAGCCAAAAAAATGCAACGGGCGGCGGGCAAACCGGGTGGTCAGTACCACCGTCAGGAGATCTAAAAAACCCTTGATAAAGCGTCCAGCACCAAATTTGGAACGCCCATACTTCCGCGGATGGTGACGCACTGGAATCTCCGTAACCCGAAATCCCATCAAATGCGCAATTGCCGGCAAATATCGATGCATTTCACCGTATACCCGCAACCGTTTTGCTACTTCTTTGCGATACGCCTTGAGTCCACAGTTAAAGTCGTGCAACCGAATACCGCTCACGATCGACGTTACCCAATTGAACAGTTTAGACGGCACTGTTTTATGCCACGGATCATACCGCTTCTTTTTCCATCCGCTAACCAGATCATACCCTTCCTCTAATTTCGCCAGCAATCGGGGAATTTCTTCGGGATCATCCTGGAGATCTGCATCCATCGTGACGATAACATCCCCACGAGCTCGATCAAATCCAACAGCCAACGCTGCCGATTTCCCATAATTCCGCCGAAATCGAACGACCCGTAACCGCGGATACTGCTCCAGCAACTGCTGGAGAACCGCAAAGGAGCCATCGGTTGAACCATCATCTACTGCGACAATTTCATAAGCATCCGGAGCAACAGACTGGCATACTTGATCCACTTTCGCCACCAACTCCGGCAGTGATTCTGCCTCGTTGAATAGCGGAATGACCACACTCAACCACACCCTATCCTGCTCCCGGCGCTCCACGATCGTTTTTCTTTTTTCAATGAAAATCCAACTTAATCGTCAAAGAAAGTTTGAAAACTTGCAAGTTACGCAAATTTTGTAAAACAAAAGTACAGTCGGGTTATGGCACGGAAGAAAAAGGCTGAAGAGTTGGAGCAGCAAACAGCATCAGCAAATGGTGAGGAGCAGACGCAACAGCAGGAAGAGCAACCGAAAAAGAAGCGACGTCGACGCCGAAAAAAATACGTTATGCTGTTTTCGCCCTTCCTGATGAAGGAAACCAAACACGAACTCATTGGTGAGCCTTTTGAAATCGAAGGCGTTCCTCACCAGTGGGCACGGTGTACGAAAAGTCGCCATTCGCAATTGGTGAACTTAGAGCTCCTGAAATCGAAATCCTCTCAGGAACAATTACAGCAATACAATCCGGAAGATGCCATCAAGTATTCACCCACAAAGGAATTCAAAATCGGCGACGTTATTTACCACGAACAATGGAACGACATCGGGATTGTACGGCAAAAGGCTATTACCAGCAGTGGTGGTTACGCCATCATCGTGGAATTTGAAAAACTGAAAACGAAAAAACTGATTGAAAAATTCAATCCAGATGCAACTGCTGAATCGCACGCTTCCTCGACACACTCATAACAATAGTAGTTTGTTTCACAAACAGAAAGGTCAAAGGCAAAGTGATCGGAGTGACAGTACAGGACAACGAGCCGATCGATAAGGCACTCAAGCGTTTCAAGAAAAAGTACGAACGAAGTGGGATTTTGCGAGAATATCGTCGCCATACCTTTTACTTAAAGCCTTCTGAGCAGCGCAAAATCGAACGGATGAAAGCGCTGCGACGTATTCAGCGTGCCCGCCGGGAAAAAGAACGCGACTAACTCCGGAATTTTCGGTAAAAGCCCCTTCACTCGAAGGGGCTTTGTTCTTGCATCACTTTTCAGGCAGGATAATGTACGTCCCTTTGAGATAGGGAAAAGCGATCAGGTCACTTGAATCCTCTCCTGTAACCCCTACCGGGCGAATACCTCCCAGGTCAATGCAGAACTGCTTGCCGTAAAAGCGGATTCCCAGTGCCAAAATTTCCCCCGAACTGGTGCCGCGTAAGGTTTCCCCCGAAAACCAGTATTCTCCCAACAGTTTAACTGATGAGCTCAGCGCAACAGCACCCCCCAGTGAAAATCCCCATCCAGCCCCAGGGGACTCCTTCAGGTCGGCGATCAGGATAGCATTGAACGTCGCATTACTCCGCATCGTTCCAACAGAAAAAGCATTCCCCACCGCTAAGATTCCCAGCTCAAAGTTATACGCTCCCCAGAGGGCGCTGGCAAAAGATGGGGAATACCAATAGTTCTGCTTCATACCAATGGACAAAGTGCGTAAGAATTCTGGAATCATGGGAAACAAAACAAAAGCACTGACATGCGTTCGATCCGTCGCCGCAAAGCCAGCATTCAAAAAAAACAGTTCATAGTTCGTCAAATAAATCCACCCCTTTGGCATTGTGTATGCTGTCGGCGCTATGAGCAACTCGTGATCTCCTCCCCGGTATTCCGGTGACTGTGCCCACGCCAGAGCGGGAACGATCAATATTCCTAAAAAACAAACGAAGCGACCCATTGCCCAATCAGCATCCTTGCTCAACCAATTACTACGCTACGAGCAAACGCCTTTTTTCGTGCAGTATTGCGCCAACGTCTTCCATCATAGCCGAACAAATCTTAATACCCCGAGAACAATAAGTGCAGCATCCTGTATTCCTATCTCAGAGATCGCTGGGAAATTTTAAAAATGGCTCAGAGTGGCAAAAATCAAAAATTCAGAGCAAAATACGTCTATAAAAAGCAAAACCATTTTGTTTAACCAATAGTGAGGACAAGCTATGAGGTACCAGCGCTTCTGGAGCACAGTTCTTCTTGTATTGTTCACACTGAGTACTCTCCATGCACAACGCTTATACTGGCTGGGTTTGCTTTCGAAGGAAGATGGCCATTGCGCAGCACGAGATGTATCCAACAACGGCGTTGTCGTCGGCTACGTGGGTTACATAAAGCCTTATGTACGCGCATTTCGGTGGACTGTGAACGATGGAATGCAACCATTGCCAACTCTGGGTGGTGAATATAGCCAGGCACTCGCCATTTCTGCCGATGGAAGTGTCATTGTTGGGTGGGCAAACGATAGCAACAAGAAACAACACGCAGTCCGCTGGCTGTCAAACGGAACCGTTCAGTCATTGCTTAATGGAATAGACTTTATAAAAGCTGAAGCAACTGATGTTTCGGCTGATGGATCAGTTATTGTTGGATGGGTCTTGCAACAGAATCTACAAACACGCGCCTTTCGATGGTCGGAATCGGAAGGGCTGACGCTCCTCGATCTTGGACCGGAAAGCAATTGGAGCTATGCCTATGGTTGCTCATCCGATGGCTCTAAAATCGTTGGCAAAGCCGAGTTCAACGTTGCTGAAGTAGCTTTCCTCCACACACCTGACTCTGTTTATGTCCTGGGTACTCTCACTGAATCAACAGGTTCAAAATCCACAGCACTGGCAGTTTCAGATGTTGGAAATGTTGTCGTTGGCTGGTCATTCACGGCAAACTTCGGAACTCACGCTTTCCGATGGACACCAGAAAACGGTATGGAAGATTTGACCCCCGAGACTGATGATGGGAGAGCCTATGATGTTTCTGCCGATGGACAGGTAATTGTTGGAGGCCTCCGGCAAACAAGTTATAAAGCCTTCCGGTGGACACCAGACCGGGGATTGGAAATACTCGATAGCGTTTATAATTCCCTTTTACCTTTGAATGCTTCGTTAAAGCAAGCCAATGCCATTTCGCCGAACGGGCGATATATTGCTGGTATAGGATTTCATCCCGATTCATCGGGATTGCGTGCCTTTTTGCTGGACACCCGGGGAACGACCGAAGTAGGGAAATATTCCGAAGCTTTCAGCCAGTTTACCCCCTGGCCCAACCCATTCGCGGCGTCGGTCCACATCCCGATCTATTTGCCTTCATCAACTCTGGTAAAGCTGAAAGTATACGACTTGTTGGGGTATACGGTACGCGTGCTCGTTAATAGGCCAATGGGAAAGGGGATGCATCTGTTTGTCTGGGATGGCCGAGATGAAAAAGGGAATCTGGTCCCTCCTGGCATTTATATATTGCGGCTGGAAACTGGCAACCGGGTTCAGAGTGTTAACATTGTTCGGTTGAAGTAAGACTTCAGGAAAAGTCCGGTGGTCAGTGATGAAAGTGTGGTAACACTCTGGAAACATACTTATCCTTTACCCTCTGCAACCTGTGCAGAACAAGTACCTGTGCAGAACAAGTAGTGAGTGTAAATGCAGTATAAATAAAGAGAACTCTCAGAACCTACGCTCCGTGATATCACGTATGCTATCGGAGCCTATCAGCAATTTCGCGACATTCTGAAAATTGCATATACAACATTGCGATACCCAGCACAAAAAAATACTCAACGCTCATCTTTTCAAAATCCTATCCTGTCCTATCTTGTCCCACACCTCCTTCAACAGGGGAAAATGTCCACTCTAACACCATACTACAAGCTCTTAACCTCGGCTGCAACCTCTGGATACCCCCAGTCTCCGCAGGTAATGGAAGAGCAGTTTTCGCATGTCACTATCCACAATTGATACTTCGTTGATTTGCCAATGCTTTCTTCCTCCAATTCCTACTTCACCACCCACACCGGTACCACTTTCATATACCGCCCGCTCCGCAAACGCACAAAATGTAATCCGCTGCTCAACCCCTCCGTCCCTACCCGTACTTCTCGCCACCCCGCTTCCTGCTGCCCTCTCGCTATCACCACCTCCTTCCGCCCATACCCATCGTACAACACCACCTCCACCGCTCCACTGAGCCCGATCCCGTACCGCACTACCACCTCCTCCCCTTCCTGCTTCGCCTCCAATCCGTACTCCTTCCCCAGCCGAATCTCCCGCACCTCCCGCAAACAGTACTCCCCTAAGCGCACTGTGTCCGATCCCATTCCTGCTTCCACACATATCGCCCGATCCCCGACGTCCACACTGCTCACCTTTACCTCGACCGCTTCCCGGTCCGTTCCGCCATACACCCCATACCACAGCCGCACCACGTCGCCACTGCCAAATCCTCCCGACCGCTGCCCCGCAAGCCGCACCGTTCCCATCCCTTCGTCTATCACCTCCCACTCGCCTTCTACCGCTTCCAGCCTGCGATACCCCAGCACTCGCCCGTCCCATTCCAGCTCGATCTGCAATGCCTCCACCTTCGCTTCCCCACTGCTATCCGCATACACCACCCGCACCATCGCCTCCTCACCCGGCAGCTTCGCTTCATCCACTGCTTCCACCCATACGCCTATTCCCACCTGCTCCCGGCTTCCTCGCACCTCCACCTGCTCCACTCCCACACTGCTTTCCACTGCCACCATCACCGCATACGCTCCCGCCTCGCCCGGCAACAGCCGCACCCCTACCCGCTGCTCCTCACCAGCACCAAGCGTAAACGTCCGCGGTCCTGCGATCGCAAACTCACTCA
>JALWJX010000063.1:8391-18322 GCA_026996895.1 Candidatus Kapaibacterium sp. | reverse complement strand
CTTCCGGACCTAACAGGGTTTCAAAGAGTCCGGCATTCGCATCAAAACAACTGTTGTACAGAATGGCAGCATCGGTGTGGCAGAATTCTGCAATTTTCTTTTCCAGCTCTAAGTGCAGATCAGTTGTCCCGCAGATGAACCGGACGCTGGACATTCCATAGCCATACTTTTTTAGGGTTTCGATAGCCGCTTCGATAATTCGAGGGTCGGAGGAAAGCCCCAGGTAGTTGTTGGCACAAAAATTCAGCACAGGACCATCGATGCCTGCAACCGTGATTTCCGGACCCTGTGGGGAAGTAATCACCCGTTCATTTTTGTACAGTCCCGCTTCTTTCAGTTGCGTCAATTCTGCGATCAGTCGATCTTTGATGCATCCATCCATCGCCGTTTTCCTTTTCGTTCAACCATTCTTCCGAACAAAACACGAAAATATCAAATTTTCCGCAGCCAGCGCACGATCTTCCGCAGGAGAGAAGGCAAACGAGAGTGTCGGTACCGGGAAGCGCTTACCGGGAGCGCCGGCTTTCGTCGGCAATGATGAGAGCACCGACTTTCGCCAGTGAGAGTTGGCAACGGCGAGGGAAGCTGCTGAGCTGTGGTAGAGGAAGGTGTAGCGGAAGGTGCTGCCGGAGGCATTGTATTGCTGAGAGCCTGTGAACCCGCTGCGATCGATGGGAATCGGGAGAGTTGTTCTCCTATGGGGGGAGGTAGGCTGTAGCATATATTTCCAGCAGAGTTGGGTTTTGAGGAGAAATGTAACAGGAGGGACAGGACGAAGATTGTTTGTGGAAGGGAAGGAAAGATTTTGCAGGGCAGCACGTTAACTGTGTTATGAAAAAAGAGCAAAGTGGTAAAAAATGAAAGGATTGTGCGGATGCGACTGTGGGGCGTGGTGATTACACTGATGAGTTTTGTGGCAACGACTCTTGTGGCGCGCAATGCATCAGCGACGGTGTATCCGGATCAGTTTTTTGTCAAATTCACCTCTCCAGCAAAAAGCACTAAAACATTGCAAGAGATGCGCGATCAGCTAAAGCAAAAGTTGAAGCAGTA
The DNA here is from genome assembly GCA_026996895.1 of Candidatus Kapaibacterium sp. Lineage (GTDB taxonomy): Bacteria > Bacteroidota > Ignavibacteria > Kapaibacteriales > WFXC01 > WFXC01. The sequence goes on along the minus strand of JALWJX010000063.1, from coordinate 17,269 downwards.
TGGCATTGTCGGGGAGATTCGTGCGCTGGTTCGCCGCCCACTGCTACGCCAGTTTCAGCAGCGATTGGTGCAGCGACAGGGCTTGCAGAAGCAAGCAGTTGGAATAATCCAGCGACTCCAGAGCATTTACCGTTTGAGGATTTCCCAGCCGTATGCGCCAGCGTACGTGCAAAAACTGATTGCTTCGCTGCCTTTTGTGGAGTATGTCGAACCGGTACCGAAGCGCTGGATTTCGGGAGCATCTGATGATCCGTTGTTAGCGGATCAAAAGCATCTGGAGCAAATTCACGTGCTGGAAGCGTGGGACTATTTGCCGGAAGATGCTGATACGGTGCTCGTTGCTGTACTGGATACAGGGGCAGATCTGGATCACGAGGACTTGCAAGAACACATTTTTTTGAATGCTGGCGAAATGGGGACGGATGCCAATGGCCAGGATAAACGGAGCAATGGCATTGATGATGACGGCAATGGATATGTGGATGACTGGCGGGGTTGGGATTTCTTCTATGATGATAATGAACCAGTTCCGGGTAATTCTCACGGGACGCACGTAGCGGGGATTATCGGAGCGGTGGTCAATAATGGGACAGGGATTGCTGGGGTGAATCCGTATGTCAAGCTGTTGATTCTCAAACTGGGTCCGGATGATCCGTTTTCCGTTACCGTCGCTTATGGCTATGAAGCAATGGTGTATGCGGCGGCGATGGGAGCCCGAATTATTAACTGTAGCTGGGGAGGTCCCACCCGCTCGCGTACTGAGCAGGAAGTCATTGATGCTGTAACGCAGAGCGGAACGCTGGTCGTTGCTGCGGCGGGGAATGAAGGAATTCGCCAGACGTTTTATCCAGCAGGTTACCAGAATGTGATCGCGGTCGGCTCAGTGAATGCCGGGAACCGCCGTTCCTACTTTTCCAATTACGGCTACTTTATCGATGTAATGGCGCCCGGTGAGAATATTCTGTCGACGATGCCGAATAATCAGTATCGGCGGCAGAGCGGGACATCAATGGCGTCGCCCGTTGCAGCAGGCGTTGCTTCCCTGATCGCTGTTCAGCATCCAGAGTATTCGCCGCTGCAAATTGGAGAGCATTTGAAGATTACCTGCGATTCCATCGACCATTTGCAGCCGAATTTTGCCGGACTGCTGGGATATGGAAGGGTGAATGCGTTGACAGCGGTCAGTACGCCGACGGCACGTGCAATGATTGTGCAGGGGTATCAGTTTGCCGATGCCGATGGTGACCAGGTGATGGAGAAAGGAGAGGAGATTCGCTTAAATCTGGATGCATTGAATGTGCTGGCACCGGTGCAAAATGCACGGGTGGAATTACAAAGCGATGCACAATATCCTGCGGATCCGCCCACTGTTTCATTGTCAATTGGAGCCTTAGGAACGTTGCAACCCTGGAGTACCCCGTCACCGCTGGTGCTCCGGTTGCCCGAAGCAGTGCCGAGTAACTACCTGTACTCTTTCAAGGTGGTGTTTTATGATGGAGACCAGCAGATCGGTAGAACGTTTCTGTCCATCATTGTCAACCCGACGTATCGAACAGTGGCGGAAAATGATATTGCCGTGACCTTGAATGACCGGGGAAACTTAGGGTACAACGACTATCCAAACAATGTACAGGGCGATGGTTTTCGGTATCAAGGGAGCTCCAGCATTCTGTTTGAAGGCGCTCTGATGGTTGGTATTTCACCGGACCGACTGTCCAATGTTGCCCGTGGCGCTGATCAAATGCGCCAGGACCGATCTTTCGTTCCGCTGCAACCGGTTCAGGTGATTCAGGATGCTGAGCAGCAGGAGGCACAGGCATCGGCACAGTTCCAGGATCAACAGCGAATTGATGAAGTGGGCGTGCGCGTTGTGCATCGCCTGATTGAACCGCTGATTCCTGAATTGTCCAATGTCGTGCTGCTGGAGTATACCGTGACCAATGAAACGGCGGAAAATCTGGATTCCCTGTTTACGGGATTGTATTTTGATTGGGATATTGGAATGTCCGGACAGGGGGATCTGTGCCTATGGGATGACGAAGGGTATTTCGGTTATGTGTATAATACTCGCACCGATAGTCTACCGCACGTCGGACTGACATTGCTGAGTAAGCAGCCGATCAATTTCTTCGCGATAGATAATGATGGTAGTGGTGGAGCAAATCCCGGCGTATACGATGGTTTTACCCGGTCAGAGAAGTGGCAAACGATGACCAGTGGTATCGGTCGTAAACGATCCAACGTTACCGATGTTTCGGCAGTAATTGCTGGCGGGCCCATTTCGCTGGCACCTGGAGAGTCGGAGAAGTTTATTTTTGGCATTGCTGCCGGATGGTCTCGACAGGAAGTGCGAGTTGCGATTGACAGAATGCGGGAGTATCTGCAGAACAAAGGTGTTGATGTGCAAATGCCGGCGAAAAAGTCACCCCAGAAGTTGCTGGTGCGACTGTATCCTAATCCTGCAACAGCGGATCAGTCGCCAGTGCTGGAGTTGCAAGCACTGGATTCGCAGCAAGTGGAAGTTGAACTGGTTTCTGTGCTGGGTCGATTGTTGGGTAAACTTCCAGTAATGACGCTGGCGCCCCAGCAGGTTAAGCAGATCGAACTTCAGCAGCTTTTAACGCTGTCCGGTGTCAGCAATGCTCAGTATTTTGTCCGGGTTCGCACGCCTGATCAGGTCTTCATAGTACCAGTGGTGTTCCTCCGGTAAGTCATATTTGCTGCATTATGCGCTTGCTGCACGCAGGATGGCTGTGTCTGGTTCTAATAGCTGGTGCAGCGCCGGCGAAACAGCTATCAACCGGCACAACTGCTCATTTTGTCCAGATCTTTGCTGAACGGTTGCAGCAACAATCGAACGATGCTCATCTGACGGCTTTATTACGCACGTTGTCGGAGCAAGCGCGGCAGGTTTCGGTATTGACCGTTCCTGCTACAGTGTATCGGTTGCAGGATCCAGTGCAAATCCTTGCTGAATCTCCGGTTTCTACTGATCGATTATCAAAATTTTTTCATTTGCCCATTGTGTGGCAAAGAACCCAGGGGAAAGGGGTTGTTGTTGCGCTGGTGGATACGGGAATTGACTGGGAGCATCCTGCCTTGCAATCCCATTTGTTTATCAATCCTGCCGAAGATCGTAACGGCAATGGTCGGTTTGATCCCTGGTGGTTCACGGAAGAGCGGGATGGAATTTCGGGAGATCTGGATGGCATCGATGATGATGGCAATGGGGTAGTGGATGATGTGATGGGGTACGACTTTGCAGAGTCGGTGCTTCCCTCGGTGGGCGATTGGCGCAACCCAGATCCTGTGCCAGAAGATGAACACGGGCACGGGACAGCAATGGCAGGAGTCATTGTGGGCGGGAATGATCAGTTTATTACCGGTATTGCAAAGTCTGCCACCCTGCTACCCATCAGAGTATTCACTGCTGAAGGAACAGGATCGGATATGGGCATTGCTGCTGGTATTCTCTACGCTGTTTTGATGGGAGCTGATTGCATCAATCTGAGCTACGGCAATTACTACCTTTCTCCCATTGTGCAGTTGGCTATTCAGATTGCTACAAATCGTGGTATTGTCGTAGTGGCATCAGCAGGAAATGAGGGAAGGAGCGATTTTCATTTTCCGTCGGCGTTGAACGAGGTGATTGCAGTCGCTGCCACCACCTTTGACGATCATAGAGCCATTTTTTCAAACTATGGGCAGGACATTGATCTTGCCGCTCCAGGTGTTGAAATTCCCACAACGGAGCGTGGCGGTAGTCTGACACTGGTCAGTGGTACGTCAGTTGCGGCGGCAATCGTCACCGGAGCAGCAGCATTACTCCGGGAACTGCATCCCCAGTGGTCGCCGCAGCAGATTGCGCAGGCTCTGGCGGCGACGGCTGTAGATCTGGGAGAGCCTGGATGGGATCCTTTTTTTGGCGCTGGAAGAATTGAACTGGTTTCGGCGACCGATTTGCCAGCAGTGGGAACGGTGCAGATTTTATCCCCGAAGCATTTATCGGTGATCCACCGATTCCGCTCTTTGGAGATTCCGGTTCAGATCATAGCGGATGATCCTCAGTTAGTGTCAGCAAAGGTCGTTCTGTATCGTCGCGAAGCGGAAGGCGGATTTGTGCCGCTGGATACCCTGTGCGTTCTCCATCGATGCTTGTCGTGCCAGTGTCCACCATTGGTGTTGAGTTCTTTGGCTGATGGGGAGTACTTGATAGAGGTTCGGGCGATACTGGTAACCGGACAGCAACTTCAGGCAAAAGCTCGCTTTATCCTTGTGAGCGGTGCTCCTGTGTTGTCATTTGTACAGGTGCTGCCTGTCTGGGATGGAAAGCGGCGGGCGATTGTCGTGGAAGCAGTGACGGATCTGCCAGCGCTGATGGCGGTTCGCTGGCGCCAATCGCTCCAGGAAGCGTGGAACGAACAGTTTATTGCGGATCGGGCAACGCGATCCCACGTTTTTCTGCTGCATCCACAGCGGACAGGAGAGCTACAACTGGAGCTACGGTACTGGTATCCGGGACAGCGGGATACCGTCGTAACGCGTCGGCAGATATCTTTTCAATTGCAACATTTTCCTCGGAACACTTTCCGAATTACCGGTCGTGCTTTCGCACATCCGCTATACTGGATGAGCGACGTGGGAAAAGGAAGTGATACCGTCGTAGCTGTCCAGTTGACTCCGACGCTGCGATTTCAGCAAACTCTTGCTTTCTCTGTTGATTCCGGTGGACAATTGCATCCCATAGATTCGCTGGAGGAAATCTGGATTCCCAAATCGATCGGCGATGTCGATGGGGACGGACGCAAAGAAGTACTGCTCCATCGAGGTAATCAGACCCGGCTGATGCGAGAGACTTCGCATGTCTTTGGAACAGTGCTGTGGGAATCCGATACGTTGTGGGCAGCATCACTGGATGATGTCGACAGCGATGGGAAAGACGAGGTAATTGTGCGAAGCGAGACGGCGTATCTGGTTGGAAAGTTTCACCAGAACACGTTGCGACTTGATGCCCGGTTGCCAAATGTATCCGAACCAGATCCCTATTTCGGCCGGAATTTCCTGGGTGTTCCCGGCGTACAAACGGGTGATTTTGATGGAGATGGAGCGGTGGAGCTTGCTTTTGCAGATAGCGATGGTGATGTGCTCATTTATCAACAGGCAGCAGGAGGATGGACGCTGGATACGGTGATTGAGACTGGTTTCTGGAATAGCGATGGATACCTGGCGGCTGGCGATGTGGATGGTGATGGAGTGGATGAGCTGGTGGTTGGTTATACGACTTTTCTGGTCCCTGAGGGCACTGGCGAGGCACTGGCGCCATTGTGGATCTGTCGCCTTTATGATGGTGTTGCGCCGAATCAGTATCGCCAGCAATGGGAAGATTACTTCTGGGGAGCACTTCCCAAAACACCTTTTCGGAGCGGCATTCAATGTCAGGATATTGATGGTGATAGCAGGGCAGAATTGCTGCTGGCATTTTATCCGTACCTGTATGTATTTCGACCGCAGGGGAATCAATTTCAACCTTGGTTTGTACTGGATAGCGTGGCAGCAAATACCATCTGGGGTGATTCGCAGAAAGTGTTTGTTTCCCGATTTCGCTCCGTTGCGGTGCTCCAGCAACGCAAACCAACGGCACGCTATGCGATTACTGGATTGCAGGCGGCAATTGTGGATTCAACGGCGGTGCAACTCTGGTGGGATCCATTACCGGTGGCACAGTATACTGTTGTTGTGCGATCAGCCGATAAGGTGGATACCATTGTTACTGCTCAGCCGGCAATTGTTGTGGATTCGCTGCAAGTGGGAACGTTCTATACATTTCGAGTGTTATCGGCTGATGCCATAGCAGATACGCTGCAAATGCAGTTGCGAGCAGCCCCTCGTGTCAGGAAAGTTTTTCCTGCTGGACCGGCGGCTTTGCGGATCATATATGATGCTCCGATCGATCCACCGCTGCTGAATCCGCGGTGGGTGACGCTGCAAGATGTTCAGGGAAGGAGTTTTTCGCCGGTAACGCTGGCAGTAATGGGAGCCAATACGGTTGTTGCGCTTTTTGATTCGCTGGCATCAGGACGTTATGAAGGTAATGTTGCCAGCTTTGCCGATGGATACTATGGAAAAACGCGTTCCTATCAGTTTTCAGTGCAATTTCCTCCAGAGCAGGAACGTCCAGCAAGTTTCTGGATCGTGCGAGGAAATTATCGATCAGCGTTACAGATAGATCTGGTGTTTTCGAGTGCTGTGCATAGGAAATCGGCAGAGAACCCCGAACACTATACCATTACGCCGTACCGTACGGTCGTTTTGGCGATGCTGCAAAATGATACGACGGTAAGACTGGCAATAGATCCATCGACACCATTGCGACCCATCGGAAAGCCATACTTTGTGCAGGCGAGATCCGTACAATCACTGGCAGGAGATACATTGCAACCCGGAAAAGGGGATCAAGTGGCTGTATGGGTCCCGACTGATGGGACAGGGGTACCCATTGTATATCCCAATCCGGTGTCGCTGTCCAGAGATTTTGTGGTGACGGTAAGCAATGTGCCTGACAACGGTTATGGGGTGGTGCGCTCGGCAGCCGGTGAGCTGATCGTTCCGTCGTTACCACTCTCTTCAGCAGGAACACTCCAGTGGTACCTGTCCAATTTTGCTATCGAGCCCGGAGTTTATATCGTGGAAATTTACGATGCGAACGATCGGCTGGTACAGAAAGCAAAGGTCTTGCTACTTCCATAAGGATCAGTACTCGTACTGAATGATGCGAATACCTCGCGCGATAGCCAGTTGCCGGGCTTCTTCGCTGATTTCTGATGATACAATGACCGGGTGAACAGTTTCATCAAAAATCCGCTGTAGTAGTGGGGTGCGATCCAGCACGCGTTCAACGTCAGTGGGATAAAGGGCATAAGAAATTTCAACAGCGAAGGCAGTTTTTTCATTGGTGTTCTGGTCTATGCCCTTAACCACTAAGTCCAGGTTAAGCAACTTTTCGCGGTCCTTGATATCAATCCGACCTTCATCAACAGCATCATCAATCAGATCGATCAGTGCATCGGGGTAGACGCAGCGAGTGCGGCGGAGGAATTTGCCAAAAATGGATGCACACCGGTCTTTGACTGATCGCTCAAAGTCCCGTCCCTTAAATCGCCCGAACTCGCCTTTCAGATAGTTGACATCGCCTTTGAGTTTCTCTACATCCTGTTTCAAGACACCAACATCCTGTTTGAGGGTAGCAACATCCTGTTTAAGGACAGTGACTTCTTGTTTCAAGACGGCAACCTCTTGTTTGAGGGTGGCAACATCTTGTTTGAGGGTAGCAACATCCTGTTTAAGGACAGCGACCTCTTGTTTCAAGACAGCAACATCTTGTTTGAGGGTAGCAACATCCTGTTTAAGGACAGCGACCTCTTGTTTCAAGACAGCAACATCTTGTTTGAGGGTAGCAACATCCTGTTTGAGGACAGTAACGTCCTGTTTGAGGACAGCAACGTCCTGTTTGAGGACAGCAACGTCCTGTTTGAGAATAGCAACGTCCTGTTCAATGTGAGCAACCCGTCGTTCCAGCTCGTCCAGTTTTTTCGGAACATTTTCCCATTCCGTTCCAAGGATCAACTTCCGAAGTTCCTCCCGCCATACAGGGTGATCGCGCAGAGCACGGACGATATCCGCAAAGTCGCGGATCGTATATCGTTCCATTTCTTTTTCCAGTTCCTCCGGCAGCATAAGTCGTCACTCAACAAGGTTGCACTTGCACTGGTAATGAGGGCGACGAACAACGTTTTTTTGTCGTGTAGAAGCAAGTGTTTAAGGCTGCGGCACTTGCACTTGGTGGTTGTCAAGGGGTGTATTGGAAGCAATGGCAATGTTCGCCAGTTGATAGAGCAGATGGGCTGCAACGATCGCATCAAGATTGTTGTGAGGATGGTAGCCGACTTCTACTAAATCGAATCCGATGATACGTCGACCTGATTGATAAACCTTGTGGATCAGGTAGAGTGCCTGCATAGAGGACAATCCTCCGGGAACAGGTGTACCAGTGTGGGGACAATCGCCGGGATTGAGTACATCAATGTCGAAACTGATGTACACGTGGTCCGAAAGTTTATCGATGATTGTGTCACAAAGCGCATCCCACGATGTTCCGCAGAAAAGCTGCGTGTGCAGATCCCAGGAATGGAATAGTTGCACACGATCAGCATTCCGCTGAATGTACTGCATCTCTTCATTGCTCAGGTCCCGGATTCCCACGGAAATTAAGCGATCAACAGCCTCATATCGCAGCGCGTGATACATAGCCGTGGCGTGGGAGTAGGTGAGTTCCTCGTACGATTGTCGTAAATCAGCGTGGGCGTCGAGGTGAAGGATAGAGAATCGAGGATGGCGTTTTTGCAGCGCAGCGATGAGCCCCGGTGTAATGCTGTGTTCACCGCCCAGGAGTGCGATCAGCTTTCCCTGATCCAGCCAGTGGGTCGCCGTCTGTTCAATCCATCGCAGCAGTTCAAGCGAAGCCTGGTTGAGAAAGGCAATTTTACGTTGTTGATCTTCGGTGGATCGGATGTGGAGCGCGCGTTGATTCAGTTCCTGAACGAACCGGGACAATGGCAGAGCAGCAACACCCAGAGTCCACGCATTGGCGATCCTGGGGTCGTAGTGGTCAATCTGGTGAGACAGCTCGATGACCTGCTGCGGTGCCCGGGAAGTTCCGGTTCGGAATGAAACCGTTCCTTCCCAGGGAATGGGAAGAACGAGCAACTGCGCTGCATCGATAGAAATGTCCAGTCCAAAAAGAGAAGGATATTGCTGGGTGTCCATCGCTGCGATGTCGGTAGTCCTTTACGGTAAATCAACCAGACTTTCCGTGTAGACT
>JALWJX010000063.1:0-8381 GCA_026996895.1 Candidatus Kapaibacterium sp. | reverse complement strand
GACTTCTACCTCAATGTCTTCCTTGGTGATAAGCTCCCGCACCATCGTCGGCAGGGCAAAAGCAGCGCGATGGACGTCTGCGTTATAGTATCGCAGTTGATGGGTATCAACAAAATGCTGAACCTTTTGCCAATCAACATCCTCGACCGGATGTCGCCCGTCCTTGGATGAGAAGGAAAAGCTCCACATTCCCGATGGATACGTGGGGATGAAAGCTAAGTACAGGTGAACATTGTTTTGCCCGAAGATACGGCGAAAAGCAAAGATGGCTTTGCGCAAAATGTGAGCATTAAAGTACGGCGATTCGCATTGGGTCACCATTACGCCGTGAGGTTTGAGAATGCGATAAACATTCCGGTAAAACTCTTCGGTGAATAACCCCGTGGAGGGTGCATCTTGGTACGGGTCGGTCGAATCCACAATGACAAGGTCGAAATGTTCATCCGGACAATTAGTTACAAATTCGACTCCATCCATAATTTTGAGGTCTAATTTCGGGTGTCCAAAAGCAGAGGCAAGAGAGGGAAGATATTTTTTGCTGGCTTCAATGACGGTTTCATCAATTTCCACCATCGTGCATTTTTCCACCGAACTGTGGCGAAGCACTTCCCGAATGGTGCCACCATCACCGCCGCCAATGACCAGCACATGTCTGGGGTCGTCCAGAACGTTCATAGGAACATGAGCGATCATCTCGTGATAAGCAAACTCATCTTTTTCCGTACACATCACCATATTGTCAATAGCCAGCATGCGGCCAAAGCCATAGGTTTCATAAACCTCCACTTTCTGGTATGGCGAACGCTTCCGGAATAGGACGTTTCCGGTGTGACGCAAAGAAAGCGCTAAGTTTTCATTCCGATCGGTGAACCATACATTCCGGGTTAGCTTAGGGCGGAGAATTTCTTCCTCTGTGGAATCACGCAGCGTTTCCAGATCGATGCTCATTTTTTCCAGCAATTCCGTGGGACCACGCTGCATCTCCATTGCCGACCCGTGCTCTGCTTCCAGTACCTTGAATAGATGTTTATAAGCGGTCCACGGATTCACACTGTCACCGCAGGTAAAAAGATCGATAGCTGCGTAGCCGTACTCGGGCCAGGTGTGAATGGCTAAGTGACTTTCCTGGATCACCACAACACCCGAAACACCGAACGGGGAGAAATGGTGAAACGTGGAATTAATCAGGGTGGCGTTTGCTAAGTCCGCGGCTTTGATCATTTCCCGTTCAATGAAAGCGACATCGTTGAGAAGTTTTGGAGAGCAGTTATACAATTCGACGAGAATGTGCCGTCCCAAAGCTTCCATTCAGGGAACTCCTCCAGACTGTGAATACCTACGACTTCTTGCTTGCAAGGCTTGTAGTCGACGAATAAGCAATCAGGCTTATTATCCTGCAGCGATTACCATTGCTGGCGAAACAGCAGGCGGAACCATCGCCCCGGCATTGGATAGTGCCAGATAACCGCATACTGGGTGTTGGTGCAGTTCTGACATTCAAAGCGAACTTCGGTGCCTAACGAGGGAATCCAGTAACGGAGGTAAAGGTTCCAGATCCAGTAAGGCGGAAGTCGGCTTTGTCGGAGGTTCGATGGAAGTGCATAACGCGTTCCTGTTCCTTCCAGAATGCTACCCACCTGAAAAGGGTCGATGGTTATGCTCAGCAGGTATCGGAAGAGCCATTGGGGAGTGTAGCTGAGCTGCTTGCCATAATGAGGGCTACCCGGCGTTTGGTTGCGACTGCGCTGGAAAGTGAAGTTGAACTGGTGAACAGAATGGCCAAGAGTGCCTTCTACCGTGAGCTCAGTACCGTAACGAAGAACTTTGCCAATGTTCTGAGCCTGCCATTCGACCGGCGATTTCGGAACAGAGAGAATCAGGTTGTGAATCCAGCTCATAAAAGTGGAGAAAGAAACGCTGTATTTTGACAGAGTAAGGCGTGTACTGAAATCAAGATTCCAGCTCTGCTCAGGGCGGAGGTTGGCATTGCCGTAATTCAAATAGTACCGCTCGTTGAAAGTCGGGAATCGGTGATTTCGTGAAATTTGCAGCGACCACTGAAAAAAGCGATGCTGCCACTGGAAGGACAGGGAGGGAAGCCAGACGATGGCAGGAGGAAGTGTAAGGAGTTTAACTGCACCCAGAATGTTCCAATTGGAAGCTTCAAAGCTGATTCCTCCTGTTACAGATATCTGCTGCTGGGAGACCCTGCGACCAACCTCCGGCTGAAGCATCGGACCGTACAATTGCGCACTGGAAAGAGCAAGATTGCCAATGAGTCGCCAGCCGGGATGAAAACGCCACCAGAATCGCGTCTGGAGCAGCGTTTGTGTTTCTAAGTATCGACTCCGAAACCCTGTTTTTCCAAAAATGGTCATTTCAGGATCCGAGAAACCTGTCTGTAAAGCACGAAACAGTGCCTGCGTTTCAACCATTGCCAGTCTGGTAGAAATGCCAGCAGCAAGAGCGGTCCAGAAATCCCATTGCCGCAGCCGAGCCCGGCGATTTTCAATAGCACCCTGGACGACAGCTCCCGGTACACCTCGATGGGTGTAGGAAAAGAAATTCAGGTTTTTGAGGAAGAAGTGCGATGTGGTGTGCCGGTGACTGAATAGCAGGTTCCAGCTCTGGATCTCTCCATTTTGCCGCCGAATGAGGGTGCGTTTGCCAAAGTTCGTAAAGAAGAAAGGATAATTGCCCCGTGATTGAAGAAAGTTGCTCACCAGAAAGGTTTGGGCGTTGAGGTTCCCTGCCAGCGTCATTTGTCGATAGCCAAACGAACCTACTTCCACAATGGCAGAAAGCGGTTGGGTGGATGGCAGAAACAGGTGGACGGATCCCCCAATGTTTGCTCCAATATCTTCGGGCAAGACGGCGGATTTGTAAAATGCAACCCGCTGGAAAATGGAAGCCGGAAGTGTTCCAAGGTCAATGATCCCATTTTGAAGAGCATTGAGTGGAAATCCTTCCAGATAGATGCTCGTTTGTGCTGCACCACTGCCTCGCAGCGAAATCGTTTTTAATCCTCCGAATCCTCCGTAGTCGCGAATAAAAACGCCGGGAGCGAAGCTCAGCAAAGTATGCAATCGCGTCGGTGCTAATTGGGTGATAGCAACCGTTGAAATCGTGTATTGTGGGGTAATGCCCGGAATCTGAAATGCTGAACGTTCTACCGTTACAGGGGGAAAGCGATAACGGACGGAGTCCTGCGCCAGTACTGGCGCAAATAGAAGAATAAAGCAGAGCAGGAGGGACGAAAAGTCCCTCCCGCTTTGAGGGGAGCTGAGCATGAGTCTTACCGGACCAGTGGCAATGCCAGGGTGAAGCTGCGGTCTTTTATTTGGACGGAGCAGTATACAGTCGTGGATGCTGTTGGAGGAAGCGTAAATTCCCGTCCTGAGGGAGAAAGCGCTACATCGGACTGAAGCAGCAGCGTCCTGCCTTCCAGCGTATTTATGCGGATCTGCTGGATGTGCAGAGGAACGTCGGCGCTGAAACGAACACGATTGGTAGCAGGATCGAACGAGATCCGAACGGGAAGAGGAGCCAAAGTTTCACGGTGCGATGGGGAAATACCGGTAGTCGGAAGAGGAAGAATGGAAATGGTTGAATCCGGGTCGTAGGAACCGGCAATAAAAGCATTTGCTATCCACAATTTTCCATTGGCAATGGCAAAACCTTCGGGTTTCCCCTGAGGGTCAAGGGTATAGCGGAGTTCGCCACTACTAAGATCAAAGAAGCGCACATCACTGTTATAGGTCGACGTTACAATGTAGTGATCCCACAAAAGACTTTCACGGGGACCATTGTACCCATCAGTTCCGGTAGCAAGGGTTTGCACAATGCTTTCAGTCCGCAGGTTGACCAGGTGAATCTGGTGAGAGCCGTTCATTGTAACGATGACCGTATCTCCAAAAGCAGCGATGTGGTTCCCCAGTCCCCCAATGGGCAGAATCGTGGCGTGATCTTCGAAAAGCAGAACTAAGCGAGAATCTGTTTGACCAAAGGTGCCTTCAAATAAGAGAACCAGAACTGAGTCACCGTTGCGGAGGCGAACAGGGAGAGCCGTTTGGAGATAGGCGATGGTATCGGTCGCGAATACGGGTTGCCGGGCTCCCGTGGTCAGATTATGCATATAGACTGTCGAAGTAGTCTGGAATCCCGAAACGCAGAAAAAGAGCGTCTGGGAAGGGATATCGATGCTGACACTACGGATTGCTTCTCCCGTTCCAATTGCTCCTGTCTTTTGCTGTGAAGCAAGGTCATAAATCAGGATGGAATCACCTGCTGGCAGGTAGACTTTGTTGTTGATCGAATCAATCGCAAGACGCGCTGGAAAACCCAGAGCGGTCCACGGCAGTTCAATGTTTTGTTCCACCGTCTCGCTGGAGGGATCCAGAATCCACCACGAAGGGGGAGTGTCTTCTGCATCCTGTTCACCGTTAAAGTTCTGGTCCACCCGTCCACAGAATACGTGGATTTTTCCCTGAACAGCAAAAACGGCTAAGGGTTGCTTGCCAACCGGCACTTTTACGGGTTGTTGTGCCCGGACAACCGTAATGAGAAGTAGAGCGAGAACAAAAGAGGACAATAAACGCATTGGAGCATTCCCCTGTTTTGTGATACAAACACACCACCACAACCTTGACAATTTGCACTATCCAGAGCTCTCCGGAGCGACTCAACAGGGAAATGCTACGGTTATCTGGCGAGCATTCCCTCGTCGCATCCGTAAGCGCGGATGTTGGATACGCTCCTGGAGCGCATCCGCCGACGAGCGTTGCGGGCAGGTCTTCCGGCTCCGGGATCATCCTCACCGCTTGCCTTCCCATCCACCTGATTGTGGACAGTGGCTGCCCGTAGGCGTAAGCGGCTCGTCCCCCGTCACGGCGGCGCTACCGCACAGGATTTTCACCTGTTTCCCTATTAAGTCCGAGCAGACACCCGCAACGGCAAACTGCAAATTTACGAAATTCTGTGCTTCTAAATCGAGAGTGCGCAAGGTGTTTCAGAAAAAAGCCGCTCTTTCGTCTGTAGACCAAACGGTGTAAAAATTAGGAGCCCAATGAGTATCACAAGATTGAAACAGTGGGAGTTAGAGGAGCGTCGTAAACAACGATATCAGCGGAAAAAACAGGGACAGTTACAGCCACAACTTCTCTATGACGATGAGCATCTGGTGATCGTAAATAAGCCAGCAGGGATGCATTCAATTCCTGATCGGTGGAATCCACTGTTGCCCAATGTTCGATCGTATTTGCAACAGAAGTTTCGTCGGAAGGTGTTTACGGTGCATCGACTGGATAAGGGAACCAGCGGTGTTATGATTTTTGCCTTAACGCCAGAGGCGCATCGTCACCTGAATGAGCAATTTGAACAGCGGGCAGTCAAGAAAGTTTACCATACGCTGGTGGAGGGACAATTTCCGTATGAAGAGCTGTTGATTGATATTCCGCTGCGGAAAACCCAGAAAGGAGATCGGGTCTATCCTTCTATTCTGGGAAAAGAAGCGCTGACCCATGTGCGGCAACTGCAACAGTTTCGTCGAGCAACTCTTCTGGAATGTGAGCTTTTGACTGGCCGACATCACCAGATTCGAGTGCATTTAGCTACGCTGGGTTTCCCGTTGCTGGTCGATGAAGTGTATGGGTTGCGCGAAGCGTTCTTTTTGTCGGAAATTAAGTACGGGTTTAAACGCTCTGAGAAAGATGAAGAACATCCACTGATCCATCGATTAACCCTGCATGCGCACCAGTTGCAATTTCAGCATCCAGTAACCGGAGAATCCCTTACAGTCAAGGCTCCCTATCCTCGCGATTTTGCTGCTGTTGTGCGAATGCTCCACAAATACAGTGCCGTCGATTCTCCGGAAAGCGATGCACATTCGCCATTGATGCCGTAGTTTACGTTGCTACGTCCGGATAGTCGGCGATGGCACAAAGCAGCTTCCGGAGAGGGATTTGTTGTGCCGGCGGTGGAAAGGAGCAGTACGAACAGCATTGTTTCGAGGAAACCCTTTACCATTGAGCGTACGGCAGTAGTTCGCAGTGCCTGAGAGTAGCGGAAAATGGGAACTTGTAGGAGATAGGAAAAGCTGTGCGATCCAGCGAAAAATGTGTATTTTTGCCGTTTCCTATATGGGATGAGGGCGCACGGGGAAGATGAGAGTGCAGAAAAGCGATATTGTGAAGGCACTGGGTAGCGTTGCTAAAATTCTTCCGGAAGGATGGAGCGCAAGAGGATTTTCGGTCGATAGTCGGTCGTTGCAGGCAGGTGAGATTTTTATTGCGCTGCGCGGCAATCGCTTTGATGGCCATCATTTTGTTCAACAGGCAGCTCAGAAAGGTGCCGCTGCCGCTATTGTAGAGCATTCCTGTGAAATCCCCATTCCTCAGATCACCGTGCCCGATACTTTTGAAGCGCTACGTCAGTTGGCACGCTATTATCGCCACCAGCACCGGGGACCGGTGATAGCGATAGCGGGATCAGCCGGCAAAACGACCACAAAGGAGATGATAGCGACCCTATTGACAGGGCGATTTTCAGTATTGAAAGCATTCGGCAATTACAACAATGAGCTGGGAGTCACTTTAACATTGCTGCAATGGGAGCCAGTCGATGAGGTCATAGTACTGGAGCTGGGAACGAATCATCCGGGAGAAATCGCGTCACTCTGCCGGTTGGCAGAACCGACAATGGGAATTGTGACGCTTATTGGTCCAGAACACCTGGAGTTCTTTGGTACCGTAGAGAATGTGGCACGTGAGGAGTTGCAGTTGTTTGAATATCTGGTGGAGCATCGGGGAAGGCTGGTCGCCAATCTGGACGATCCTTTCGTAGCGTCGTTCCTGCAGAAGCATCCCATCGGTTCGGTGGTGCGCTATAGTTTGCAGAAAGATGCAGATGTGCGAGCGACTATTGTTGGTTGGGAAAATGGACGAGCCGCGTTGCAACTTCAGATTGAAGGCGAAGACCAGAGAGTACGATTGCCGGTAATTGGACACGTAATGGCACGCAATGCAGTGGCAGCGGCTGCTGTTGCCTTTGCCCTTGGACTTTCGCTGGAAGAAATTGTCAGTGGCCTGCAGAAAGTGCAGCCGTTGAATCTCAATGGGCAAGGCAGAATGGTTGTGGAGCAGTATCATGGAATTTGGGTGATTAACGATACGTATAATGCTAATCCCGTGTCCATGCAGGCTGCACTGGAAACCCTGAGACAGTTGCCAGTAGCAGGACGACGCTTTGCTGTGCTGGGTGATATGCTGGAGCTGGGGGAAGCATCGCTGCCCGCGCATAAAGCAATACTGGACTTTGCATATCAGCAGGGAATTTATGTTCTCGCCGTCGGAGAAGAATTTGCCCGTGCCTTTGCCGAAATGCAATCCCGCGGTGGTAGTATCTGTGCTCCCGTTGAATGCGTCGATTTTTTGCAAAAGGAACTTCGTTCCGGTGATGCAGTGCTGTTTAAAGGATCTCGAGGAATGGCAGTGGAAAAAATTCTGGAAGCATGGAAACAGAGGAGGACTGCTCACAGATGATTTATTGGCTGGCAATGTGGATCGAAACACACTTCGCCCCGCCGGGGTTTGGGATCTTCCAGTATATCACTTTTCGAGCAGCAATGGCTGCTATTACGGCGCTGTTGATTAGCTGGATCGTTGGTCCGTGGATCATCCGGAAACTCCGGCAGCGGCAAATAGGGGAGCAGTTGAAACAGGAGTTGCAGAGTGTAGGCAATCATTCTCGAAAAGCGGGAACGCCGACAATGGGAGGAATTATCGTGCTGCTATCCCTTCTTTTGCCAACCCTTCTGTGGGCGGACCTGACCAACGCCTATGTGGTTGCTATTTTTTTTGTAACTGCTTTCCTGGGAATGGTGGGATGGCTGGATGACTACCTGAAAGTGGTGAAAAAATTGCAGAAAGGACTGATTGCGCGTTACAAGTTAGCGGGACAAATTCTGGTTGGATTGTTGTTAGGTGGTTCGATTTACTTTTATCCAGAACTGTATGGTGGTGCAATGGAAATGCTGCGGACAATGACCACAGTTCCATTCCAGAAAAATCTCAACTTTGATTTCGGGATCTTCTACATTCCGGTGGCTATTCTGGTTATTACGGCTACTTCCAATGCGGTGAATCTGACCGATGGACTGGATGGACTTGCTATTGGAACCGTCGGGATCGCAGCGGCAGCGATGGCGGTAATTAGCTATGTGTCCGGGCACGCTAATTTTGCGAACTACCTGAATATTCCCTTTTTGCTGGGCAGCGGTGAGCTGAGCATTTTCTGTACTGCCCTGTTTGGCGCCGCGCTGGGATTTCTCTGGTACAACGCTTATCCAGCACAGGTCTTTATGGGAGATACTGGATCATTGGCAC
>JALWJX010000062.1:1629-4923 GCA_026996895.1 Candidatus Kapaibacterium sp. | reverse complement strand
GTTGAAAAATTGTCAATGACAACGACCTCGTGTCCTTCTTCAATGTAGGCATCGACAATGTGCGAGCCAATGAACCCCGCGCCTCCTGTGACCGCAATTTTCATTTGTTGCTTCCCTCTGCATTGTTGTGTTACTTGACCGTGGATCGGAGAAAAGAACTGCAAATATCGGGAAATTTTTGCAAACACGGAAAGCCCGGTGGTGAGAGAGGGAATAAAGAGCGGGATGCTGCTACCAGGAGCGGCAACGAAGGCAGGAGCAATAAAGATAAAGAGAAGACCCGATAGTAGAAGCCGGGAAAGGTTTTCACAAATTTAGCGGAACAATTCTTTGATCATTCCCCAGGTCCGGCGGAAGGAACTAACTGTGTGAGTAACGGTAATGGTTTCGCTATAAAGCGGCGGCAGATTTGCTGTCCGTACCGCTTTGAGGCGGTATTGGTAGATATTTGCCTGCGTTTTGGGGTGCGGCGTCGCTTTTTGAAAGGCGTCAGTATCGACGAAGCGGTAAGTGGCAGCAAAACCTTTAGCCGGTAGTTCACCGATCTTGTAAAATTCTTCCTCTTTTGCTCGCTTCCGCTCGACTTCAAAGCGTATAATATGGGTCTCATCCAGCGTGCGCCACTCCAGCACAATTTGATCATCCTCAGATTGAGCGGTGAAAAACGCTAAGGATAGAATTTCGGCTGACAGCCATACGACTGCTACCAGCGCCAAGGATAGACCGATGAGCATTTGCCGTTTCATCATACTGCAAATTTACGAAATTTTTTGCGTTTGCTATACAAAAGAAACCCTCTTCTGCCCCTTTCGGTTACAGCAGAAGAGGGTGCTGCGGAGGGCATGGGCTTTGTCAGTCCATAATTTTGCGGAGAAATGCCGGTTTATCCATCGTTCCGGTTTTGGGAACAGGCTCTGACTGATCGGTACTCTGGGCGGAACGGCGGATATACGCAGGTGTGTCGTATCGCTTGAGCTGATCGCTGCCCCGTGGCGGCGTCGGGAGGGTTTGCGGTGTGGGAGAGGAAATGGGAGTTGAGGGAGCAGGAGTTGAGTTGAAATTGACTGTCTGCGCAGATGATTGTCGGGAAGCGGTGTGGTGTTGTTCCTGCTGAGCAGAAAATCCGGTAGCGATCACCGTGATCGTGATCGACGGATTTTCCTGGAGGGACTCATCGAAGACGACCCCGTGGATGAGGTTGACTTCTTCACCAGCCGATTCTTCAATGAAGCTGATAGCATCGCTGACTTCCTGCATTGTGAGTGAAGGATCGGCGGTAATATTGATGAGCAATCCGCGAGCACCTTCAATGGAAATTCCATCTAACAGAGGCGAAGCGATGGCGGATTGCGCTGCTTCCAGCGCGCGATTTTCACCTGTTGCGGTGCCGATGCCCATTAAGGCATCGCCGGTATTTGCCATAATTGTGCGCACGTCAGCGAAGTCCACGTTGATGTAACCAACGCCGGAGATAATGTCAGCAATACCGCGCGTTGCGTTGTAGAGAACTTCGTCCACTTTGAGGAAGGCTTCAATGACCGGCGTATGCGGATCGATGATTTCCAGCAGTCGCTGATTGGGGATCACGATGAGGGCATCCACGTGCTGCCGCATTTCAGCAATTCCCGCTTCAGCAATTTTCATCCGCTGTTTCGCCTCCCACGCAAAGGGCTTGGTC
Organism: Candidatus Kapaibacterium sp.; assembly: GCA_026996895.1. Classification (GTDB taxonomy): domain Bacteria; phylum Bacteroidota; class Ignavibacteria; order Kapaibacteriales; family WFXC01; genus WFXC01. The sequence continues at coordinate 3,245 of JALWJX010000062.1, read as the reverse complement.
ACAATGCCGACAACTAATGCTTGCAGTTCACGAGCAACCTGGGCGATCAAGGGTGCCGCCCCCGTGCCCGTACCACCACCCATCCCGGCAGTGACAAACACCATATCGCTACCTTCAAGCAGATTGCGAATTTCATCTAAGGTTTCTTCTGCTGCCTGGCGACCAATGTCGGGATTTGCACCAGCACCTAAGCCTTTGGTCAACTCCTTCCCCAATTGTACTTTGATCGGAGCTAAGCTCCGATCCAATGCTTGAAGATCCGTGTTCGCCACAATATACTCCACCCCTTGTAGTCCTCGGCGGATCATATTATCAACCGCATTACCACCGCCCCCGCCAACACCTACTACGCGGATACAGGCGCCCGGCGTCGAAGTTGTCACATAGTCAATCACGGTTCGCCCCTTTCCATTTATTGCCACATCCTTTTGTTCTCACAATTCTTGCAGAAACCGGCGAACTTTTTCCAGAACCGTCCTGGGAAATGAGCTGGATATCCGGCTGTAAGATGGAGAATCGGTGACCGGCGGATGTTCCAGAGCATACAGCAGTAGTCCGATTCCCGTTGCATATTGCGGCGCGTACACTTCCTGCGCTAATCCTGAAGGATTGATATGCTGAGGAAATCCAATGCGCACTGGCATACCGGTGATTTTTGCTGCCAGTTCCTCTAAGCCCGGAATGAGAGCACCACCACCAGTAAAAACGATACCGGCCGACAGGTGTTCTGCGTAGGAAGATTGGACCAGATCCGCCATAACGAACTCGACAATTTCCTCCATCCGTGGCTGGATAATTTCTGTCAGCAGTGACCGGGAAAGTTCCAGCGGGGCACGTCCTCCAATTCCCGGTAGCAGGATTGTCTCATCCTCCGTAAGGATATCCCGGAACGTGTGCCCGTGTTCCCGTTTCAGTTGTTCAGCCTGTTGCGATAAGATGCCAAAAGCGCGGCGAATGTCGTCGGTGACCTGATTACCGCCGATGCCGATGACGTCCGCATAACGGAGGACCTGAGATTCAAACACGGCAATGTCGGTCGTTCCACCCCCAATGTCTATGAGAGCCACCCCTACTTCCATTTCTTCAGGGGTTAGGACTGCTTTGGCGCTGGCAATGGGTTCAAGGACCAGATCAGAAACTTCAAAACCAGCGCGCCTGACACAGCGATGAATGTTTTCGACAGCGGTGATCAGAGCCGTCACCAACTGGATCTTTGCCTCCATCCGAATGCCGCTCATTCCGACAGGATCGATGATCCCATCCTGCCCATCGATGATGTATTCTTGGGGAATGAGGTGCAAAATGCGCCGATCGCTGGATAAGGGAATACGTTGCGCTTCTGATAATAAGCGATGCAGATCCTCCTCGGTGATTTCGTGGTCCGGATTGGCGATTGAAATCAGCGAAGTCGTTTGGATGGTTTCGATATGATCGCCCGCAATGCCAGCAATGACCTCATCTACCTGGATACCAGCCTGTTGTTGAGCCGCTTCCATAGCACTTTGAATTGCCTGTACGGTTTTCTGGATATTAACCACAACGCCACGGTGAAGCCCCTGGCTATCAGCTTGCCCAATGCCGACGATCGTTGGTGTGCCCTGTTCGACAACAGCGAT
>JALWJX010000062.1:0-1619 GCA_026996895.1 Candidatus Kapaibacterium sp. | reverse complement strand
GTACCAATATCTAACGCGGCTAATATTGTGCCGTCGGCGTAGCTGCTCTGGCTTGAAGATTGCTGGCGTTGTGCCATCGGCGCGCCCTTTTTTTGGATATTATAACTCTTTGTTCCCATCGGAAATCTATTAGTTGGGTGCGTGCGAAGAGCTGTTGTCCTGCTGGTGTCTGGAGCAATTGCTCTGTTTTGTTCCATTGCTGCGGTAACTGCTGAGGATCGAAGAGCAAAACCGTCGTCGAGGGGATGGTCGTAGCAACGCCATAATGGTCATCACGCAGCATAATTTCGGAAATTCGTTGTGAAAGGGCTGGAAATTGAGAGAGTGACTGTGCAAGGAGGCGAGCGGCGGAGGAGGAATGAACGTGCAGAACCGGCAAACTCAGAGGCGTGCGGAAGGAACGGTAGGGAACGAGGGTATCAGGGAGTAAAAGTTTTGGCACGGAATTTCTTACTACTACAAACGCTACAGGGCGTTTTTCAACAACGTGAATGGTCAATGTCTGATAGCTTCGATGCAGCGAAACGTGTTGAACAAAGGGATGGCGGAGCAATGAAGCAGCGATCGTTGCGAAATTTCCCGAGCTATGTGCACGGGCTATCGCGGAATCCGAAAGAAGAGCCTGCAACTCCGCAGGGTCGAGAAGCTGGCAACCGGTAATCTGGATTTTCGTGATGGGCATACGGGCTTTCCACAGCACGGTGGCGGCGCCGATGCCTGCCAGTACAATGCCCGTAACGATGATCCATAGAGACCGTGTCGATAAAAGATGCTGCATGCCTTACCGTCTCGCTCCTGTAGGGACACGATGGAAGTACTCCCCGGAAGGAGCTTCCGTCTGTCCCTACTGTTTCTCTTCCGTCTTTTTTGAAACTTCTTCGGTTGCAACTGCTTTATGCTGCTGCGGACATAAAGCAGGCAAGCGTCAATCGAAATGTAAATTTACGACAAAATTTTGAAATGCACAACACCTGTGCGGAAATCGATGAAATTTTTCGGGAAAAAAGGAACGTAAAAGGCAGACGATGGTGCATTTTGTAGAAGCAATGAAACAGTTTCTCCAATACTGTGGCGTAGAGCGTGGATGCTCGGATCATACGTTACAGGTGTATAGTCACGCATTGTCTCAACTCTATGATTTTTTGGTTGAAGAGACACAGCAACGAAAAATTCCGTTGCGGCATATTTCTCTTTCTCTCCTCCGCCTCTTCGTTGGATATCTCTATGATCAAGGGCTTTCGTTGCGCAGCATAGGGACAAAAATTGCCGCTGTCCGGTCTTTTTTTAAGTACTGTGTGCAGCAGGGATGGCTGGAGCAGAATCCTGCGCAGCTTCTTGCAATCCCGAAAACGGAACAGCGGCTGCCGGGATTCCTTCGAGAAGAAGAAATCAATGCTATTTTAGCCAGACTTGAAAAGGAAGCAATCGAAAGCCGGGATCCGATCAAGATTCGCAATTGGGCGATCTTCGAGTTACTCTATGCTACGGGAATGCGGGTGGGAGAGCTTCTGCGGTTAACCATTGTCGACGTGAACCTGGCGCTGCGGGTGGTGCGCGCCAGCGGCGAGGAAGTGGAACGCCACGAGGCGCGCCTGGAGGCCATCGACAAGGCCTCCGGC
>JALWJX010000061.1 GCA_026996895.1 Candidatus Kapaibacterium sp. | reverse complement strand
CCCATTCGTATAGTTAATCCACTCCGGGTTCTGGGACAATGCGCTGGAAACAATCAGAGTGCAAGCGATCAAAAGGAAACCGGAAAACCGCCCCTTCATAGTTTCCTTCTCCTCTTGAGTTTTACAATCTTTATCGACCATCGAAGCCCCATCCACACGCTGGTTGCAGCAACCGGAGAGGGATGGACCCACTCGATCGAGAGCTTTGCTACCAATGTTGTCAAATGTGACTAATCCGGGATCAATGAGAAGGGTTACACTGGATTTTGCAAGAAAAGAGGGAGCTTGCAGTATCTGGTATTTCCCGACATACCGATGCCGGGATGTCGAACCGGGAGCGCCGACTTTAGTCGGCACCATTGCACGCTGAAGCGTACGCTCCCAGTGCAATGGTAGGGGTGAAGCGGTGCTTTGCCCGGCAGACTACGCTGTCTGCGGCTGCGTTCCGCACCAATTCGCAGGATTGTTCGTCCCTTTTTGCTCGCAGAGTTGTGTCACTGAGGGTGAGCGCTGATGAGGCGGTTGATGTTTCGGGCAAAGATTCATCGAGCGGTTGTGACCGAGGCGAATCTGCATTACGAAGGGAGCTTGAGTGTGGATGAAACCCTGATGGATGCCGCCGGTTTCCTGCCATACGAACAGGTGCAGGTGGCAAATATTGAAAATGGCGAACGTTTTGAAACCTACTTGATACCCGCCCCCGCTGGCAGCGGGATGATCGGACTGAATGGGGCAGCCGCACGCAAAGGGAATGTCGGAGATCGGCTGATCATTATGGGATATGCCGTAATGGAGGAGGAAGAAGCGCGACAGCATAAGCCGATCGTCGTGCTGGTTGATGAACATAACCGCATTCGGGAGGTGTATCGAGAAATTGAACCACAAAGCGTTGTGGAATAGGGGAGAACAAAACGTGCACGATTTAGCAGTCATTATCTTAGCTGCCGGTAAAGGCAAGCGGATGCGCAATGCAACACTTCCGAAAGTGTTGCACACCCTCCACGGGAAACCCTTAATCGACTATGTTGTTGAAACAGCAATGACGCTGCAGCCGCAGCATCTGATCGTCGTCGTTGGCTATTTAAAAGAAAAGGTGCAGACCCATCTTCGCCAGCAATTTCCCGATACCATTTCCTTCGCTGAACAGCCGCAGCAATTGGGAACGGGGGATGCGGTTCTGCACGCAGCGCCGTTGTTGCAGCAGTTTACTGGAACCGTACTGGTCCTCAATGGCGATGTTCCTCTGGTGCAGAAGACGACCCTGCAACAATTGTTGCACCAGCATTGGGAGCATTCCGCAATCGTGTCGGTTCTTACAACTGAACTGGAGGATCCTGCGGGGTACGGTCGCATCGTTCGGGATGAAAGCGGTGGATTCCTCCGGATTGTTGAGGAAAAAGATGCTTCTGAAGAAGAACGCCGAATTCGAGAGGTGAATACCGGCATTATGGCAGTTGAAACGCCCCCGCTGTTTGAGCTGTTGCGGGAAGTCCAGCCGAACAATGCGCAGGGAGAATATTACCTGACCGATATCATAGCGATTTGCACAAAGCACGGATATCCCGTCCAGGCGGTGCCGGGGGCGCATCCGATCGAGACATACGGAGTAAATCGTCCAGAGCACCTGCAATTTCTGGAGCAGTTTTTGAGTTCTCAACCGATAGACTCGAAATGATAACCGGATTGGATCACGTTGGCATTGCTGTTGCGGATCTGGAAAAGAGTCTGGATACGTTCCGGCGGCTTTTCGGCATCGACGAAGCAGCAATTCATCGGGAGCGGGTAGAAGAACAGGGAGTGGAGATTGCTTCGTTTACCGTAGGCAATATTCGCATTGAGTTGTTAGCGCCGTTATCAGACCAGTCGCCGGTAGCGAAGTTTTTGGCGAAGCGGGGCGAAGGAATCCATCACCTTTCGTTTGCAACAACGGATATTCGCCAGGATTTGCATACGCTGGAGCAGCAAGGGTTTCGGCTGGTTGATACAGAGCCCCGATCTGGAGCACATCAGATGTGGATTGCCTTTCTGCATCCAAAGTCGACCAACGGGGTGTTGATTGAATTGTGCCAGCCGAAGAACGAAGATGCAGACCGACAGTCGTTGGATTAAATCGGGAATGGTGCAATGGCAAAATTGATTTTGTTGCGACACGGGCAGTCGCAGTGGAATCTGGAGAATCGTTTTACGGGATGGATCGATGTGGATCTTTCACCGAAGGGCGAAGAAGAAGCCCGGAAAGCCGGGGAATTGCTCAAAGATTTTCAAATCGATGCGGTGTTTACCTCCGTGCTGAAGCGGGCAATACGGACGGCTGAAATTGCACTGAAAGCGGCAGGAAAGGAGCATTTGCCCTTGATCAAGGATAAAGCACTGAACGAGCGAATGTACGGCGATTTGCAGGGAATGAACAAAGATGAGGCACGCCAGCGTTTTGGTGCTGATACGGTACATCTGTGGCGCCGAAGCTATGATATTGCACCGCCGGGCGGTGAGTCTTTGAAAGATGTGCAGGAACGGGTGGTCCCGTATTTCCAGATGCATATTGTACCACTGCTTCGGGAAGGAAAAAATGTGCTGGTTGTGGCTCACGGCAATTCTCTTCGGGCACTGGTGTCGTATCTGGAGAAACTGTCGAAAGAGGAAATTTTGAAGCTGGAAATTCCCACTGGTGTGCCGATCGTGTACGAATTGGATGAGAACCTGAACATTGTGAAGAAAGAAATTTTACAGCCGGTGGAAGAAGAGACGAAAGTAGCGCAGGGATGAGTGGCACACAGACGCGAATCTTTTGCTGCTGGATGTTGTGGATTCTGTACTGGCTTTTTCCTCTTGTCGGCTTCGCTACCGATCCCGATGTGATTTTTTCCGCTATGGAAGCGGAATTGCACCGAACGATGGAAGGATTGCGGTCGGAGCAATATCCGCCGTACTTCCTGTCTTATGCTATCACCGATCAAACCACCTACTACGTGTCGGGTTCCTTTGGAGTCTTAGCAGAATCCTCGGTACGGCACGAGCGGGTGCTGGACATCGACGTTCGAGTTGGGGATTACCACCTGGATAACACCCATCCCATTCGGGGACAGGCGCTGGGTGCTGCTGCTATTCGACGCGGTTATGCTTTGCCAGTAGAAGACGATGTACAGGCGCTGCGCAAAGCGCTGTGGCTCTATACCGACCGCCAGTACAAGGAAGCGGTGGAACGGTATATGAAGGTGCTGGGCAATGTTGCAGTCAAAGTAGCGGAAGAAGATACCTCCGGTGATTTTTCCCGCGAAGAACCACTGGAATTTGCTGAGCCGCTGAAAACCCTGCAGTTCTCTCGACACGCTTGGGAACAGAAAGTACGGGAGCTGTCGGCACTGTTTCTGGAAGATTCCCTGTTGTTTCGGGGTGCAGTGTCGGTCAGCGGGATTGTGCGCCATCGCTTTTTCATCAACAGTGAAGGAACGCGGGTGCAGCGCTCCCAGGCGTACGTCCGATTGGTCGTGGTTGCAAAAGCCAAAGCAGAAGATGGGATGGTGCTACCGCTGTACCAGACCTATTTTGCTTTTCGTGAAGATGAGCTTCCCTCGGTCGATAGCATCCGCAAGGATATTCGCCGGATGATTCGATTGCTGCGGCAACTGCGTACTGCACCGGAAATGGAGTCGTATGCTGGACCGGCTATCTTAGCGGGGAAAGCAGCAGGGGTGTTCTTCCACGAAATCTTGGGACACCGCATCGAGGGACATCGATTGAAAGATGTGCGGTATACCCGCACCTTTAAAGATTTGCTGGGCAAAAAAATTTTACCGGAATTTCTCAGTGTGGTGTTTGAACCCAATCGACGGTGGATCCGAGGACAGGCACTGGCAGGTTCGTATCCTGTCGATGACGAAGGAGTGCGGGCGCAGCGAGTGGTTGCGGTGGATCACGGCGTTTTCCGAAATTTCCTGATGAGCCGAATCCCAATCGAAGGATTTCCTCATTCCAATGGGCACGGGCGAGCGCAGCCGGGACTCAGTCCGGTGGCGCGGCAATCGAATCTGATTGTGGAAGCAGATAAAACCGTGCGGCGGGATTCGCTTCGCCGGCTGCTGATCCAGATGTGCAAGCAGGAAGGGCTGGAATACGGATTGCTCTTTGAAGAAGTCCAGGGAGGATTTACCTTCACTCAGCGTTCCATCCCCAACGCCTTTAATGTACAGCCGCTGGTGGTGTATAAAGTTTATGTCGATGGTCGACCGGATGAACTGGTGCGAGGCGTGGATATTATCGGAACACCGCTGACAACCTTCCGGTTTATTGTTGCAGCAGCCGACGATCTGGGAGTGTTCAATGGAATTTGCGGTGCAGAGTCGGGCAATGTTCCGGTATCAGCGGTTGCTCCCTCTTTGCTGATTTCCCGGATCGAAGTGCAGCAGCGGCAGAAATCGCAGGCGAAGCTGCCATTGCTGCCCCCACCACCGAAGGAAGCATTGATGCAGGAATGAGGGAAGGAAACAGAAGATGAAGCGAATCCGGTTATTGGAGATCATCCTGGGTGTATGGATGGGATCGCTATACGGTGCTTTTACAGCACCGCCAGATCCGCAATTGGTCTTTACAGCGATGGAAGCGGAACTGCAGCGATCGATGCAGCATTTGCGGTTGCCCGATGCGGAAAAGCCGTACTACATTGAGTACACGCTGCACGCTGGTAAAACCTATAGCATTACGGCAGAGTATGGCGCGCTTCGAGAAGTTGATTCGAATGCGTATGCTACCCTGACCGTCGGCGTGCGCGTCGGATCGTATCAGTTCGATAACACGAATTTTGTCGATGTCGGGCTTCAGTTCTTTGGATCCAGCGATGATGAAGAAGCCTTTCGCCGCCGCCGCTTGCCGGATGAGTTGAAGCTGTGGCAACTGCGCCGCGAGCTATGGCTGGCAACGGATGCAGCGTATAAGCGGGCGGCAGAAGCGTATTCCAAGAAAGTGGCGGCATTGCAAAATCGGGTTCAGAGTGATACCATTCCCGATTTTCTGCCAATGGGTCCGGCAAAGTTCATAGATACTCTTCCCATTCCGCCTTTCGATGCGCAACAATGGAGTGCGCGGTGTCGCGCTCTGTCAGAACTGTTTGCACAGTATTCCTGGATTCAGCGAGATCGTGTGCTGGTTGAATACCACCCGAAAACGGTGTACTACCTGAACTCCGAAGGGCGACAGATGCTGAAAACAGAGCTGTATTGTGGCTTTGAAATGGCGATCTATGCACGGAGTGACGATGGTATGCCGATTGTTCAGACGTATGCCGCGCGAGCCTTTCGTCCTTCCGAATTGCCATCGATGGATTCATTGCGGGCGGTAGCGCAGCGAATGGTACGGCAATTGCAGGCGTTGCGAAAAGCGCCGGTGCTGGATGTGTACAATGGTCCGGTGCTCTTTGAGGGCCAGGCAGCCGCCGAGCTGTTCGCTTACGGATTTTTGCCGCATCTGGTTGCCCAGCGTCCGTGGATATCCGATCAGGGCACAACCCAGCCGGTGCAGTATGGAGCGTTTCAGCACAAAATTGGCGGTCGAGTTTTACCCGAATTTCTTTCACTCGAGGTGATTCCCCACCACTTTGCGGTGCAGGGAACACCCTGTGTCGGATCCTACCGGGTCGATGATGAAGCCGTACCGTCGGAAGAGTTCCGGATTGTGGACAAAGGGTATCTGAAGGGGTTGCTTTCCTCGCGGGTGCCAACGCGACGGGTGCGGCGCTCCAATGGACATCAGCGTGGTGGTGCGCCGATCTATAGCACGTTGCGGTTGGTAGTTGAAGAGACGGAGCGGCAGAAAGATCCGGACGGGTTGCGACAGCGGTTGCTGGAATTAGTCAAAATGCGGGAATTGCCCTACGGTATTATCGTTCGCACAGTCATCCCCCGAAACCTGCTCTTCACCACCGTGTTCTCCGTCACCTCCGGCGAGTATCCCTTCACCCGTTCCGGCGAGGTGATGCCGCTGCTGGACGTTGTGAAGCTATATCCCGACGGGCGCGAAGAGCCAGTACGAGGCGTCGAGCTGGCGCAGCTCATCCCGTATTTGTTCAAAGACATCATCGCCGTTGGCACGCAGGCGTACGTCCACAACTTCCTCGCTCCGGCAGTCGTATCTCCATTCTTCACCGGCGGCACGCGCTATCTCCCCGCCACCTTCATCACTCCAGCAGTGCTGGTCGAAGAAGCAGAGATCCGAAAAGTAGAGGGCGACTACTCTCACCCGCCCGTGCTGCCCCCGCCGCAGTAGCGACGAAACGTTTGTGGAGGGGGATTTCTTGGATGGAAATCTTGGTACTACCACTTGTCGGAGTAGCAACGAAACCAGTCGGAGACAGTGGTGCAATCAAAGGAATCTCGACATTTCCCGTAAGAGCGGTCTTTAAATCACTCTGCAGTTTCGCTAATACCCCTCGGTTCCACCTGGGAGGAGTAACCCCTTCTGGGATGTCGACCGATTGTGGATCAGCGCAGAGACTGCTTCCCGTATATCCGCATTTCCTGCGGAGAGAATGTATGTGTCACTCGATATGGTACGCACTTTTCGAGGCAAGTGCAGCTTCGCACGCTTCTCCGTCCCCGCGTGCATCTTGTAAAGACACGGTATACCGTGCTTTTGCCCGCTGACATCACATACTGCCGTATGTCCTCCTACGGTGCTGTAGACTCAATCAGTTTCTCTGGAGGATGTCCATACAGCCAGGTGTAAGGAGGCGTTCACGGCACTACTGGTAGCACATACTTCTGTGGTACACCAATATGTTGATGCAAGTTAACGCCTCCAGGACGCTCACTCTGCGAACTCTTTGTGTTGAAGAAATAAGAGATGGTGCGCGACGTCCTTTTTTCCTTCAAAATTGACAGTACACCAAAAGAGGGCAAGCAATGAAACACCAGTTCCTCGGTTTCATTTCTATTGTTTGCAGCTTGATCATTTTCGGTGCATGTTCTGAGGACTCGAATTTCCGGTATTCGAATTCGCAGGTTCCAGAAACGATTAACTACGCGAATCTGGACGACATTACTGCCATTGTGGAGCACGGTGATGATTTGTGGATCGGAACGTTTAGCGGACTGGTTCAATTGGATCGGTCTACTGGAGCAGTAAGGTTCTACAATACTGCTAATTCCGGACTGCCGGGCGATCAGGTTTCATTTCTTGCCACTGACAGCAGCGGTAATGTGTGGATCGGAATATGGGACGGCGGTCTGGCGAAGTTTGATGGCAGCACCTGGGTCGTTTACAACACCCAGAATTCTGGACTTCCGAGTAACAATGTTGAGACCATTGTCATAGATGACAGCGGTAGTGTGTGGATTGGAACATCGGGTGGCGGCTTGGCAAAATTCGATGGTCGTACCTGGACTGTTTACGATCCCTCGAATTCTGGGCTATCAGATAATTTTGTGACTTCTATTGCCATAGATAGCAGCGGTAATGTGTGGGTCGGGACATGGGGAGGTGGTCTGGCAAAGTTTGACGGTCGCAATTGGACCGTTTACAACACCCAGAATTCCGGACTGCCGGATGATCGAATTTCGTCCATCGTCATTGACCGCAGCGGCAACAGATGGATTGGGACGAGGAACGGTGGATTGGTAAAGTTTGATGGTAACGTCTGGACTGTTTACGATACCCGGAATTCCAGACTGCCGGATAACCGGATCTTGTCTGTCGCCATTGATAGCAGTGGCAATGTATGGTTTGGAACGATGAGAGGTTTGGGGATGTTTGATGGCAATCGCTGGATTGTTTACAACCCCCAGAATTCCGGACTGCCAGATAGTCGAGTTACCTCTGTTGTCATTGGCCGCAGTAGCGGTGTATGGATAGGAACAGGTGATGGCTTGGCGAAGTTTGATGGTAACGCCTGGGTTGTTTACAACACGCAGAATTCTGGACTGATGGGTCGCCAGGTTGAATCCATCGCCGTTGACCGCAGTAGTAGTGTGTGGATTGCGACGGGTGATGGGTTGGCAAGGTTTGATGGTAATAGTTGGGTTGTTTATAACACATCAAACTCCGGACTATCAAGTAGTAGAGTTGCTGCCATCGCCCTCGACAGCAGCGCCAACGTGTGGATGGGGACATGGGGTGGCGGTCTGGTGATGTTTGATGGCAGTAATTGGATTGTCTACAATGACGTGAATTCCGGGCTGCCGGATAACCGGGTTTCCGCTGTTACCATCGACAGCAGCGGTAATGTGTGGATCGGAACATGGGGTGGTGGCCTAGTGGTGTTTGATGGTTATACGTGGACCATTTACAACAAGCGGAATTCCGGGCTACCGGATGGTAGAATTACCGCCATCGTCATCGACAGCAATGGTGATGTGTGGATCGGGACGTGGGGGGGCGGTCTGGCAAAGTTCGACGGTCGCAATTGGACCGTTTACAATGCCTCCAATTCCGGGCTGCCGGGTGACTGGATTAGAGCGATAGCTGTCGACTCCAGTGGCAATGTGTGGATCGGAGTATTGAAAAGCGTTTTTGTAGGTGGCGGTCTGGCAAAGTTTGACGGCAATACCTGGAGTATTTATGATACCTCAAATTCTGGACTACCGGACAACCAGGTTTCATCTATCGCCGTTGACCGCAGCAGCGGTGTGTGGATTGGGACGGGCGATGGATTAGCAAAATTTGATGGTCATACGTGGACTCTTTATAGCACCCGGAATTCAGGACTACCGGATAGTCGAGTTGCCTCTATCGCTATCGATAGCAGTGATAATGTATGGATCGAGACATTGGGTGGTGGATTGACGAAGTTTAATGGTAGACATTGGACCGTTTACAACGCCCAGAATTCCGGGCTATCAGGTATTCGAGTTGCTTCCATTGCTGTCGATAGCAGTGATAATGTGTGGGTTGGAACATTTGGAAGCGGATTGGTGATGTTTGATGGTGAGGGATGGATAGGTTACAACACCTCGAATTCCAGACTCCCGGATAACGATGTTTATTCCATTGCCATTGACAGCGGTGGCAATAAGTGGATTGGAACAGGGAATGGGCTGGTGAAGTTTGATGGCAGTAATTGGATCGTTTACGACATCTCAAATTCTGGACTACCGGATAACAGTGTTTATTCCATCGCCATCGACAGCAGTGGTAATAAATGGATAGGAACAGGTGGTGGATTGGCGAAGTTTGATGGCAGCAATTGGATTGTTTACAATATATCTAATTCCGGGCTACCGTATGACCACGTTCGATGCATTGCCATTGATGACAGCGGCTGTGTATGGATTGGGACGGGAGGTGGTGGATTAGCGAAGTTTGATGGCGAGGAGTGGATAAGTTACAACACCTCAAATTCTGGACTGCCGGCTAACGATGTTTATTCTATTGCCGTTGACAACAGTGGGAATAAGTGGATTGGAACAGGTGGTGGTGGATTGGCGAAGTTTGATGGCAGCACCTGGATTGGTTACAACGCCTCAAATTCCGAACTACCGGATGACTTCGTTACCGCCATTGTTGTCGACAGCAGGAATGATGTATGGATCGGGACATTTGGTAGCGGACTGGTGGTATTTGATGGTAGTAATTGGACAGTTTACAACGTATGGAACTCCGGACTACTGGATAATCTGATTTATGCCATCGCTATTGACCGCAACGACAACAAGTGGATCGGAACGTTTAGCGGACTGGCAATGTACGATCAGGGTGGTGTAGTGGCTGTCAAGTGAAATATGTAGTCACCGGGAGCGCATGCTTCAGCGTGTAATGATGCCGGCGGAAGCCGGCGCTCCCGGTAGGGTGCTCTCTGCTACTGGGAGCGCACGCTTTAGCGTGCATTTACCGGAAACGCACCTTTTAGGGTGTATCTTTTGCCGGCAAAAGTCGGCGTTCCCGGTAAGGTGCTCTCTGCTACTGGGAGCGCACGCTTTAGCGTGCATTTACCGGAAGCACACCCCTTAGGGTGCATCTACTGGGAGCGCACACTTCAGTGTGCAACGAAGCCGACTAAAGTCGGCGCTCCCAGTAAGGCGCGCACGCTTCAGGATTCGCTGGGAGCGTACCCTTTAGGGTGCATCTACTGGGAGCGCACACTTCAGTGTGCAACGAAGCCGACTAAAGTCGGCGCTCCCAGTAAGGAGCGCACACTTCAGTGTGCCTGGGAGCGCACGCTTTAGCGTGCATTTACCGGAAGCACACTCCTTAGGGCGCATCTCTTGTCGGCGAAAGCCGGCACTTCCAGTTATTGCCGACTAAAGTCGGTGCTTTCAGTAGTATGCTGATGGAACTCGGCGTTCCCAATCATAACCGAAAAAACTGGCGTCTCCAGTTCGCTGGGAGCACACGCTGCAGCGTGCATCAATATGCTGATGAAAGTCAGCATTCCGAGCCTTTGCTGATGAAAGCTGGCACTTCCAGTTCGCAAGAAGCGCATACCAGCGTGCATATTGCCAGAGGTCGGCGCTTTCAGCCAGTGTTTCTGGTACCGATAGGTCCAAGAGGAAGTTTTTTCCAGATGGATGTGGGAAAATCATCAGGGTAGACCACGAGTGTTTGCAGAGTTATTCCTATACCCTGCATCTGTGGCAGAATTTGTAAATTTGCCGTTTCGCAGTAGACAGAGAGAAACGTTGGAGAAGGGTTGATGGAATTTCAAGAAGAACGGCTGGATGTTCGATACTTGACCCCTACCGCAACCTTAGAACGGGTCTGGGATGTGCGGCAGCGGAAAATTCTGGCGCGACTGCTGGAAAAAGACACCACGGTGGAAATTACCGATCCGCTCGATAGTACGATGGTGCTCAATATGGGACCGCAACATCCGGCAACCCACGGCGTGCTGCGGGTGCTCATCCAGATCGATGGAGAGACGGTGGTGAAATGTGTGCCAGAATTGGGATATCTGCATCGGGGATACGAGAAACTGGCAGAGCACGTGACACCGTATGAGTTCATTCCCCATACCGATCGCCTGGACTATATCGCCCCAATGTCCAATAATGTGGCAGTGGTGCTGGCGTTTGAGAAATTGGGCGGTATTGAAGTGCCGGAGCGTGCCCAGTGGATCCGGATGCTGGTTGCTGAGCTGGCGCGGATCTCTTCACACTTGATGGCAATGGGCTCGACCTGTATGGACGTCGGCGCAATGAGCGTTTTCCTCTGGGCGTTCGCCGAGCGGGAAAAGCTCTACGACATTTTTCAGCAGATCTGTGGCGCGCGGTTTACGACCAGTTATACGCGCATTGGAGGAGTAGCCAATGACATCGATGATCACGTTCTGGAACAAATCCGGGCGTGGGCACAGGAGTTCCCGAAGAATCTGAAGACCTTCGGTAAAGTGGTGCACCGAAACCGCATCTTCCTGGATCGGTTAGTGGGCGTCGGCTACATTTCGGCAGAGAAAGCGGTGCAACTGGGATTGACAGGTCCGACACTGCGAGGCTCTGGCGTGGAATACGATATTCGCAAGATGTTTCCGTACCTGCGGTATGAAGATGTCGAGTTCGATGTTGTAACCTACACCGAAGGAGATGCCTGGGCGCGCTATATGGTGCGCATTGATGAGATGTTCGAAAGTATTCGCATCGTGCACCAGATTCTGGATCGAATGCCCAAAGGACCGGTGATGGCGCAGAATCCCCGGCTGGTGTTGCCCCGCAAAGGAGAAATTTACACCCGGATGGAAGAGCTGATTATGGACTTCATCCTGATTAACTTTGGCTTCCGTACAGAGCCGGGGGAAATCTATTCCGCTGTGGAAGCACCGAAAGGGGAGCTGGGCTTCTATATCGTGAGCGATGGCTCTGGCGAGCCGTGGCGACTGAAAATTCGTTCTCCGTCGGCGGCAAATCTTCAGGGATTGGCGCCAATGGTCGAAGGCTCAATGATTGCTGATGTGGTTGCAATCATCGGATCGATTGATCCGGTGATGGGAGAGGCTGATAAGTAGCGATGGCAGTCCGCACGGAGCGCCGCCAGCAAAAAATTCTCCACGTGTTACGCCATCGACAACCGACACTGGCAGTCGTCTTGGAAAACATCCACGATCCTCACAATGTGGCTGCTATCCTCCGGACCTGCGATGCTGTTGGGGTCCCGGTTGTCCATCTGGTGTACCATAGCGGTCAGGAATTCCCAAAGCTGGGGAAGAAAAGCGCTGCGGGAGCTTTGAAGTGGGTCGAGCGGCGATGGCACCGTTCGATCGAAGAATGTTATACTGCATTGCGATCGGAAGGAAAAAAGATTTTTGCCTCGGTACTGGGTCCCGAAAGTGTCGATCTGTTCACACTGGATCTCACCCAGCCAATTGCGCTGGTGTTTGGCAATGAGCACACCGGAGTATCAGAGGAAGCCTGGAAAGCAGCCGATGGAATGTTTCAGATCCCACAGGTGGGAATGGTGCAGAGTTTGAACGTCTCGGTTGCCTGCGCGGTCACGCTGTACGAAGCCTTCCGTCAGCGCCGGGCAGCCGGTTTGTACCAACAGCCTCAGTATACCTCCGCAGAACTCCAGCAGTTGTATGAACAATGGCTGGAAAAGTAAATAGGCAAAGCAGTGGAAAGCCAGCGATCTTTGACAGGTGGATGTTTCGGGCGCACCGGCTTTCGCCAGCGCATTCTGGACGCACCAGCGTCGTGGGTAGCGGCAGATATACCCTGAGCATCGGCAGCGGCGATGGCAAAAGGATGACAATTCCTGACCCTTGCAGCCGGGGGAAGGAATGGATAGAGTGCTGATTTTGCAATGAATTGAAAATTTTTCAATGAGATGAGAAAAGGTAAATGTGGAGCACAGCTTGGGGCGAGTCTGCTATGCTGAAATTTTTCAATGAGGCAAGGGAAGAGGGTGAGAAATGGGAGCACGAAAGCGGGCAGAATTTTCTGGTGTGCCCAAAGAGATGGGCGATGGTAACAGAGAAAAATTCGTGCATTGGCAGTACGTTATAGCCTTTACAAACACGCGGTGAGTATGTGTCACGAACAAATGGAGTAACGAAGCAATGGGCAAAGGGGATCGTCGGACACGGAGAGGAAAAATTTTTCGGGGAAGTTACGGGAAGTATCGGCTGAAGAAAAAGAAGAAGCGGAAGCTCAAGCGATTGCAGGAGCAGCAGGAAGCAGCAGCATAGGATAGCCGGATGCAACCGAAAATTTACTGGGTCTATGTAACGGCTGCATCGACGGAAGAAGCGCAGCGGATTGGTGAAACGGTGGTGCAGGAGCGCCTGGCAGCGTGCGCCAATGTGTTGTCGAATATGCAGTCCTGCTACTGGTGGCAGGGCAATTTTGAGCGGGATCAGGAAGCCGTGCTGATTCTTAAAACAAGTGTGCAACGATTTCCAGCATTGCTGGAGCGGATCAAGCAATTGCACAGTTATACCGTTCCGTGCGTGTTAGCCCTTCCAGTGCTGGAAGGCAATCCCGATTATCTCCAGTGGGTGGAGCAAGAAACGGCGCAGGAGCATAAACAGTAAGGAGCTGCGGATGGCGCGGAAAAAGCGGTATCGAACCAAATTGAAATCCGGCGTGCTTTTGCTGGCAGAACCCTTTATGCTGGATCCAAACTTTCGGCGTACCGTTGTTTATCTGGTGGATTACAAGCCAGACGAAGGCGCTTTTGGTACGATTCTCAATCGCCCGCTGGAGATTACCGTCGGGGATGCAGTCGAGGAATTCCGGGGCGTGAGCTCCTCACTCTACTTCGGCGGTCCGGTGCAGCAGGAATCGTTGTACTTTCTCCACCGCATCGGGGACTCACTGAAATCTGGCTTCCCGATTTTTGAGGACATCTACTGGGGTGGAGACTTTGAACAGCTCAAGGAACGGTTGCTCGTTGAGGATATCGATGAATCCCACCTCCGCTTTTTTATCGGTTACGCTGGCTGGGCCCCGCAGCAACTGGAGCAGGAACTGGAACAGAATGCGTGGATCGTTACAAATGCATTGCCAGAAGATATTTTTCATACCGAAGGGCGCGATCTGTGGCGGAAAATTATGGAGGAATTAGGGGGATTGTATCGCGTCTTTGCCCGCGCACCTGATCACCCGATGGTCAATTAAACATTCAACTGCAACAACAACGGCACTATGACAATGGCATTTCCTTTTGAAGAGTGGTTCCGCCCCGTGGATCTATCTCAATATCCGAAGCACAAACCCACGGATCAAACGGATGTTCGACTTGCGGCGCTGGTGCATACGACGGTTGAGCCGGGGATCTTAGCAGATCTAAAGGTGCTTATCTTCGGCGTTCCGCAGGATATTGGAATTCAGCGGAATGGAGGGCGGGCTGGTGCCAGCGAGGGTCCAGCCGCAATCCGCCGCTTTCTGTATCGCCTGACTCCCTTTTTCTATGAGTCCTCGCTGGATCATCCCGATCTGCATCTGGCGGATCTGGGGGATCTGAACGTTGAGGGATTGACACTGGAGGAAATTCACTGGCGGCAGGAGCGCGTTGTGCGGGCAGCGCTGGAGCAGGGCTGGTTGCCGATTGTGCTGGGTGGAGGACACGACATTGCCTTTCCGAATGGTGCGGCTCTGGGGCAGCATTATGACGCCATTGGCATTCTGAACCTGGACGCGCATCTGGACGTGCGCCCTTTGATTGATGGACAACGGGCTCATTCTGGTTCTCCATTTCGGCAGTTGCTGGATCATCCCGATGTCTTCATTCCGCCCGGATGTCTGGTGGAATTCGGCGTTCAGTGGTTTGCCAACGCCCATTCCCATTGGGAGTTTCTGCGCGAAGAAGAAATGAGCATCTTCTGGTTGCAGGACATCTACCGATCGGGATTTGTCCCAGCACTGGAAACGGCTTTCCGCAAAGCGCGACAGGGAGCCGATGCTGTTTATGTCACCTTCGATCTGGACGGCGTCCGTGCCAGTGATGCCCCCGGCGTCAGTGCCCCGTCGCCGATCGGATTTTCCGCCGAAGACTACTGCTATGCTGCGTACTACCTGGGCGCGCAGGAAGAGGTTAAGTTAATGGACGTAGCGGAGCTCAATCCCCGCTACGATCAGGACGGCAGAACTGCGAAACTCGCTGCGCTGGTAGTTACCCACTTCCTCGCCGGTGTGCTCCGCCGGCTGGAGTGAAGCAGTGTCGGCGCAAAGCGATCCGCCCAGCGCCACCACCAGCTTCTCCCCCCGGCGAGATCAAAATGTCCCCGAACCGAATCCCCGAAGCATGTTCCGTTCATCATCGCTGGGACAGAATTCCGCCGAATTGTGTTCCATTCATCATCGCTGCTGGAGGAAGCGCACTTCCTTTTTCATCCCGGCGTCGTCGATAATAGTGTTCCGTTCATCGTAGCTGCTGAGCAGGAAGGAAGTAACAGCAAGAGGCGACCACGCTTCGGAGCAGCCTCGTCCATCATCCCTGGGACGGAACCCCGCCGCAGCGTGTTCCGTGCATCATTGCTGCTGACAGGAACGGTTTATGGCGTTCCCAATACGCAAGATAAGGCATTTCACCATTGTTGCTGAAAGAAGGAGATAGCACCACAGGCGGCTGTGCATCGGAGTGGTTTCGTCCATCATCTCTGGAACAGGTATCCACCGAAGTATGTTCCGCTCGTCATCGCTGCTGACAGGAAAAGATCAGCTTCCGTTGCGTACCTGGTACCACCGCTTTACCCGGTCTCCCCGGAAGCCGTGAGATCTACTCCTGCTTCAGAGCGATACCTATCGCCGTCGCTTTGCCCAGTGTTCCCGGCAGCGGCGGAGCTCCGTCTGAGGTTACAATAATTCCAGCGGTTCCCCGTTTCCGCACTCTTGAAAATGCTACTCCCCGGTAGCTCAGCTGGTTAGAGCGGGTGGCTGTTAACCACTAGGTCGGGGGTTCGAATCCCTCCCGGGGAGCTCCTAAGCCCTTCTACAATTTTTTATCTTCCCTGTATCAAGTAAAGCAGACAAAGACTTTCTTTTTCCTCTCTTTGTTCCCACTGGACTTTTTGTTTCCTTTTGCTATATTTGCCTTTTGATATGTTTGCCGCCTTGAGGGATGTAAAGATGTAAAACGGTTATAAGCGTTGGTAAGTACGAAGGGCGTCAATTCTACTAATCGGAGGGCTTTGGAAAAATGATGCTCCTTGAGGGAACCGCAAAATGTTTGAAATTAAAAAATGGTAAAGCCAGGCAAAATTAAAAATGAACGTCCAAAGGGAAATATATGCAAACAGTTCGCATATCTTCCAAAATTAGCATCCTATTCGACCAGTTGAGCATATAAATGAGTTAGGTGACATGGCAAATAGAAAGAAAGGGGTTACTAAAATGGGCTTAACGCCGGAAGATCTTGAAAAGGTTCCCAAAAACTTCACCCGTAGAGATTGTTATCGGAGGATATATGAATGGCACAAGAAACATGGCAAACAAGAGTTGAAAGAAAGATATCAAAGAGAGGATGCATATAGCAAGGCTTATCTGGATCTATTGGAGGAATTGCCTCATCCAGATGCAGTATCGGAGGAATGTATGGATTTGATATTTGGTGAAGTAATTTATATGTTAATGGAATGGTCATATCATAAGGCTGACGAGTTTGAAATCAAAATGGCAGCATATGCTCATTTTGGAATCAATCAGAAATATAATGGAATACATGACGATAGATTTAAGAAGAGTATCCTAATTGGAGGCAGCGTTATGAGGAATGAATCAATTATTATCACGTCACATAGCAGTGGATATACGGCTACGCTACGCTCCGCCCAGATGCCTTTGCTGTTGCTCAGAGCGTTGGCTGTCCACCGACCGTCATATGCTGTCGCCTTTAAGAACAGGAGGCTATATTAAGATATGAAGGATGTAATAAGTTGTATTAAAAAGTATATTAGGGTTATAGAGGAAGCTCAGTTTGTGATTCATTGGAAGGAATTGGCTGCAAGATTATTAAATGGAATCAACAATAAATACCAACAAAAGTTCCGCGAGCCTAGTATAGTCAGTATAATTGAGGAGATTATCAATAATATAGATCAATTTGAAACAAAAGACAGAAGTTTCAAAATTTCGACTAATTCTATTTTTGTTCATGGGATTAAGTCTCAGGTAGAATTTGAATATTATGGAACAAAAACTCAAAGAGAGTTGGGCGATATAGTTTTTGTTTTGTCAATTGTTTATAAAGGTAGGAAATTTTTCGAAAAAATGACAATTAACCAAGTCAAGAAACAAAAATCTACGACAGCTACCACAGTATCATGGAGCTTTGGCAATAAGAGCTGTAGAGAGCAGCTTTACTTGCTGTCCAGATTTCCAACTTTTAGAGGAGTAAAGGGTTCGTTGATTCCAATGAAAGAGTATAACTTGGCAAATACATCGTGGTGCCTTGGAAGTCATGGATTGCTTTATCATCCTGGCGATTTTGCCTTGGTTAGTTCTAAAGGACTGGAAGTGATCTTATCAGGAAGAAAGAGTCTAAAGCTGGAAGATTTGGCAGGTGGATTTCCACCTTATACGACTGATTCTTGTTTCCCTTCTTGTTTATTGTATGGGTATGACTTAGATCTCGAAGAGTGCTTCTACATTTTACTTGGGTTACCTCGCTTCTATCCTTGTTTTTATCCTCTGTCATTTACATGCAATTTGCCGATCTTAGGAAGTAGGTGCATATCGTATAATGCGTATGATTTTTCAGATAAATATTTGGTTGGCCTTGTAGGAGAACTAATATATGCCAAAAATTTACCCTACAACAAACCTGCTTTCCAATTTTTGCAAGACCTTTTGGGGGCGATTAGAGGAAGAGCAGAAAGAGAACATTTAAAAAATCTATTGAGTTTCATATCTTCTTTTTATAGATACAAATATGAAGGTCAAGAAGGTGAAGGTGAGGGATACGGAGAATTGAATAATGAACTTGATAATGAGGGAAGTGGTGTTGGTATAGTCCATACAATAGTAGACTTGGGAGAGGGTGAATAAATGATGACATCACCGTATGACAAGAAAGTATCTGGTTCGGTCTTGCAGCCCTTGTCCGAATCACCTTCGACGACTTCAGATACCCGCCACCCGTTAAGTAATGGTAGCGAAGGAACTACGCCCTCAAAGATACCAGAAAGTTCTGGGCTCTCAAACTTTTGGTTTTGGAATTAGCATTGCTTGATAGTTGGCTATATGCAATGCAGATAGTAATTGCCGATAATGAAATAATGTAATATATGGCGCTTTAGTGCATGCACATAGCCGAAGCGTTTCCATACCTTTATCCAGTCCTTCATCCAGCAAGGCTTAGCCCTTATCTAAATGTTCCATTCTGTACAGGTGAAGGATTGCTGTGATCTGCGGGAAGTCTTCAGGTTTGGAGATTCGATTATCTCTTTGATTTTCAGTAAAAGGGTTATGTCGTCGGTTCAGCATCATTGGGCTAAAATTGCATAAGGATTTTTGAAGTGCTCAATGAATCTTGCCGTTCTGGGGTAAATTTCTATCTTTGTAGGAAACAGGCAGTGAATGCCTACTGATAGAGCATAACTATGAGGTTGCCAGGGATGCAACGGTGCAGCGGAAGGCTGTGTTTCTGCTCTTCGTATCTTTGTGGGTGAAATTATCTCAGTCTGGGGAAGTTTGCAGGTGAGGGGATGAAAAGCGTGGCTGTGGTGGTGCTGGGGATGCTGGTGGCTGTGCAGGGGCTGGCGCAGAGTCACCGATGGGAGCGGACAAATCCGGGAGGTGGGGGCGTGTTTACGGTCGTTGGGGGGAGTGTGAACGGGGTTATTGTTACCGGGAGTGATCTCAGTGGTGCCTATCGGAGTACGGATGGGGGGAAGTCCTGGGAGGTGATTGGTGCCAGTCGTGGGTTGACGGAAACGCACGTGTCGGCGATCGGGTTTCATCGGGTTGATGGGGATGTTATTTGCATTGGGACGGAGAATGGGATTTTTCGGAGCAGTGATGGCGGGGAATCTGTGGTGAAGGTGCTGGATTCGGGCTATGTTACCGATATCGCA
>JALWJX010000060.1 GCA_026996895.1 Candidatus Kapaibacterium sp. | reverse complement strand
ATATCATACTGCGGTGAGAATGGCCGGCGGGAAATCAATGGGGGCAACACCAATAACAGTTACTTGATGGAAATATCACGCTTCAATACTAAGCGCAAGATTCTCGAGGCAGTTTCTCGAATAATCTCAGGACGATTGTAAAAGCCAGCGTTTACCTGGCTCTGGATTTGTCGTAATCGCTCTGTACTCTGACTTTCCTGAACCTTTTGAGCCTCTTTGGAAAGCTCCAGAATATCTTCCTGTTGTCGTGCCTGCACCTCCGAAGCCGGTTCTTCGACTGATACCTTCTTGTTCTTCGGATTAACACCAACTTTCGCTGGTTGCAATGGACCCGATGAAGAGATACGTTCTACCATCTTCGTCTATCCCCGTTGTCTACTTTTGCTCTTGATACCGCAATACCTGCTTTTGTTTCTGCCGCCGTAACAACTGTTGTTTCAGCGACTCGACCTTTCTTCCCAGTTTTTCCACGATCCTCCGGTCGATGTCTTGTATAGTATCGACTCGCTTTTTCCAAACTTTAATCTGCTCTGCGGTCCAGGGCGCTGGGGAATGAAAAATTGCCGCTTGCAATTGCTGCAAAACCTCCTCCCGCTGTTGGTACAACACCCTGACTCGATCCAGTGAAATTGTCCGCTCTTCTTCGATCCACTCAACGATGTGCTGAGTCAACTGCTCCAGCCGAGTAAGCAACTGCTCAACGTGCTCAGACGCGGGCATCGGTCACCAATCCTTCCCGCACCTTACCCAAAATATACTGGGCAATTTTCAGTGACTGTTCCGGGGGCAATTGCACAATGATATCCTGCGTTTCGGTATCAATGATGCGCAAGACAATCTTCTTCGTTGCCTTGTCGATCATAAATTGTACCATCCGATCTTGTGCCAACACCTGCTGTAATTCTTCTGCAATTCTGGAAAAATCCACCGCTGGCTGCACCGAACTCTCTGCTTCCTTACTTTGAGCTCCTTGCTGCTGTTGCCGTGCAACCTGTGCCATTTGTCGCTGCTGTTGCTGCTGCTTTTGCGTTTCCGACACTACCGTCGGTCTTTGAGGATCTAATTGTACCGGTTCTACCTCTGATGGCGCAACTACTACTAAGGGAGGTATCGTCTCAACCTGAACCATGGTCTATGCTCCACTTTTTATAAGAAACTCCCTGCGCTACCGGTATTAAAGTTTCCTAAACCTAAGGAGAACGTCGATAATAACTGCAACTGCTGCTGCGCCTGAATGTATAAATTCAGCATCGATGTATACTGATCCGCCACATTTTTCAGCTCATCGTTGAGTCGTTCCTCCAGCGTATCGATGCGCTTGTTGATATTCTCAATCTGGGAGGATATGCTCTCTTTGCGTGCTGTCAGCAAGCCGGAATCACCGACAAACGAAGAAATTTTTGCATCAACAGCTTGAGCAAAATCTTCGAATAACTGGGCAACAGCAGATGCATCGGTGCTTACCGCTTCTCGAAACGTGTCCATATCGGAAATGGTCAGCGTTCCATCATCATTGATGGTAATGCCCACATCTCGCAGGTATTTATATGTGCCGGTACCAATTTCACTACTCGCCAGCGTCCGAAGATCGGTTTTGAGCACCCGGAGAGCAAAATCGCTCTGGAGGATACTGTCATTACTTTCCAGCTTTTTCAACACATTGTTGTACGCATCCAGCAGCGGCTGCACATTGTTTTTGACACCCTCAGCATTGACAGAAACAGTCATTGTTACATCCGGATCGCTGGGATCCTGAGCTTTCTTTAAGGTCAGCGTCACTCCTGACAGCACATCATCGATCGTATTGGATTCGCGCACAATAGTGATCCCATTCAACTTGAATTCTGCATTAAGATTTGCTGTATCAGCAATCCCGTATCCAGCCGCCGAACTGGTAAAGGTTGTCCGATTAGCAGGATCGGCAAACAGTGATGTGGTAATTCCCAGATTCGCCAATACCCCATCCGGATCCGTAAAAGTGATTGCGTTGCTCTGCCCGGTATCCTTTGCGGTTAATGTTAACCGCACTGTAGAACTGGTATCCTTGACGGCGGCTGCGGTCACCCCGACATCACTGGAAGCATTAATCGCGTCCGCAATTTTCTGGATTGCTTGTTCAAAGGTCTCCGTGCCATCAAAGGTCACACTAATCGTGGTAGTAGAACCATTGACAGTCAAGTCAAAACTCTTAGTTCCGGCTGAATATCCGCTGGCATTAGCCGCCACTTTCTGATCAGATACCAGAAAATCCGCACTGGCTAACCGATTGACGTGCACAGTATAGGATCCAACACTGGCTGAGGAAGTCGCAGATGCCGTAACCACGCTGGAATCGGATACCGTTACAGCCTTCGCTTGAAATTTGGAAATACTGGTACTGGCATCACTAAAAACAGCCAGTTGCGACGACAGTCCATTCAGATCGGATAGCAGGGAGGAATAAAACGTCGAACGCTGCTGCAACTGCGTCCGCTCATTTTTTAATGTATCAATCGGCTTACTTCGACTCTTCCGATATGCCTCCAGCAACTGCTCCAGGGGGGGTGTCGAACCACTGCCGCCAAGTCCAGAAAGAGCAAATGGACTTGCCATCGCTGATTACTCTGTGTTTGTTGATACTTCCGTTGAGGTATGTTCCTCTTCTAAGTGAAACGCCTGTGCCCATGCATCCCGCAACTCTTGAATAATGTGCAAAGCTTCATCAAAACGGCGTTGCATTACCAGCCGCTTGCAGTAATCATACAACTGATACAAGCGGGTTGCTGGCTCTTCGTATTCAAAATTCAAAGCGTTGATCAATGCATCCAGCACTGCATTCATTTTCGGAATATCCCGCCGCTTACACGCTACAATGAAAAGATCGTACGTTTTGAGAATAATTTTTTCCCGACTCCATTGAAGCACTTCCTGCTCCAGATATCCACTGACAACACTCTTGCGACTAACTGTTTGCTGCATTCGCAACATCCTTGTTGTGTTTGTCCTACTTCTCACTGAAAAATTATCGACTCTTACACCCTTTTACTCAAGATAAACAAGCGGGAAAGCCCGCAAACTTTCCCGCTTCAGCTTTGAGGATTTTACACCAACAGTTGCAAGAATACCTGCGGAAACTGATTTGCCTGCGCCAACGAAATCACTGAGCTTTGTTGCAGGAACTGTGCTTTGATCAATTCCAGTTGTTCCAGCGCAACATCGGCATCTTCGATCCGGGAAATTGCCGCATTATAATTTGTAATCTGCGTTTGCAATGCTGCTTCTTGGGATTCCAGGCGATTGGTAATACCGCCGATATAGGCAGCAAAGTTGGTAATATTATCCAGCGCACTGGCTAAACTGGACAACGTTGTCGCAATCTGTGTTGAGGAAAATACCCCAAGATTAGAAGCACTGACTGCATTCAAACTGGTTAGATCCAATCCCGTTACGCCAGCAAAATTCGGATTCCCTTGAACATTCAAATTCACAGCAAAGCTATTTGCCGTTGTCAGGTCGATTCCAATAGTAATCAAGCTATTATCCGCTCGGAAACCGATCACGAAATCCCCAGAGAAGGTATTTGCTAACAACTCTTGCCCACCAAAGACGGTAGAATTCACAACGGTTTGAATCTGCTCTGCTAATCGATACGCTGCTTGTGCCAATGAAACCTTTTCATCTGTTCCCAACGCACCTGATGCTGCTGAAGATGCTGCCTCTTTGATTTTGGTCACCAGGCTGCTAATGTTATCCAGCCCGTCCATTGCAATAGCGGTCACATTCTTCGCATCGCCGACTGCATTCAAAGCGGAACGGAGCGAGCCAACCCGAGAGAGCAATGCGCGGGAAGTAATATAGCCGGCAACATCATCTGCTGGAGAGTTAATCCGCTTCCCTGTGGAAAGACGCAACTGACGGAGTGCGATCTGCTGATTCGCTGCCTGTAAGGCGTTATACGCATTCTCAGCAGGCGTATTCGTCCGAATTCGACCACCGCCAAAGATCGCTAATGGCATTCTGCCACCCTTTCTTTGATTCCAGGCTACGGCATCCTGCCGAGTCCATTATCCTATTGCTATAGTTCGGACGTTTTGCCGAGAACTTTAATTTTGTGTTCTGCCACGGATTCTTCTTGCGAAGTTGGTCTCTGCCAGCGACAAATACTCCACAAAACACTCATTTTGACCATTCGTCACATTCTCCGCAGCGCTTCGGCTTTGGGTCCATCGAATGAAGGGAATGGAGATGAAGATCCGGAGGAAACAACTGGAAGAGATGATCTTAGACGGAGAATCCTCAACGCTTGAATTCAAACGAAAGTTCACCACTCCTGAAAAGATTGCCCGTGAAATGATCGCTTTTGCCAATACCAGCGGTGGCTATTTGCTGATCGGGGTTGACGACGACCGCTCAATTATCGGGATAGAAAGCGAAAAAGAGCAACTGGAACTTCTCCAATTCGTTTGTGACTTCTACATCGATCCGCCAATGCACTATCAAACTGCTATCGTGGAATTGGACGGAAAAGACATTTTGGTGATCCACATTCCCGAAAGCTCTTGCAAACCTCATCGCCTGGTTGAGCATCCTTATCAAAAACCCCATCAGCGAAAGGTGTTCATCCGACAGAACGACAAATCCGTTATCGCCACTCGAGAAATGGTCCGCTTCCTGGAAGCCCAGTCACGAGAGGACCGGGAAGAACTGCTGTTTGTGATGGGAAACAACGAAAAGCTGTTGTTTGCCTATTTGGACCGCCACGAACGTATTACTGCCAGAGAATTTTCTCGCCTGGTGAACATCTCTGAACGGCGCGCAGCACGGAAACTCTGGCACCTGGTGCGCATTGGTATTCTGGCATTTCACCAAAACAATGGGCAGGAATACTATACGTTCTTTGACGACCCTCGCAAATCGGGTGGAACAATCAAACAGAAGTGAAAAGGACACATTAAGGAATGAATTTTCTCAATCCTGCCGCACTCATCGCCCTGGTAGCTGCTGGTATTCCCATCATTCTGCACCTGCTGAATTTGCGAAAACTACGGGTGATGCCGTTTAGCTCCACGGCGCTGCTCCAGGAACTGCAGAAATCTCAAATCCGGAAACTGCAATTGCGGCAACTACTGCTTCTGATTCTCCGCACTCTTCTCATTGTATTCCTGGTACTGGCAGTTGCTCGCCCGGTCGCAGAAGTCTCTCTGCCGGGGCTCAGCGCTCAGGCATCCAGCAGCACGCTGATCTTGCTGGATAATTCCTTCAGTATGGAAATTGCTGATCCGCAGGGAGAACGATTTCAGCAAGCCAAAGATGGGGTTGCGCAATTTTTGCAAACGGCATCCGGCAATGATGAGTTCGCCCTTTTGTTAATGGCTGATCTCTCCAACCAGCGATGGGAAGAATTCACCCGCGATCGCTCCGTTTTGTATACCGCTTTGCCCACAATGAAAATTGCGTACACAACAGCAAGACTCTTTCCTGCCCTGCAAAAGGCGGCAGCGACACTTACCACTGCGCAGAATATCAACAAAAATGTCTTCATCGTATCCGATTTTCAGCAGGTAAATTTCGCTGGTTTGCAGGATTCCATTCGCCTGTTCAGCGAGGACACCCACATCTTCCTTCTGCCCATTGGTCAGAGTCACAGCATTGAGCAAAACATTTCGATCGACACGGCTATTGTACTAACCCGAATTTTTGAACAGTCCAAACCAGTCAATGTTCAGGTCCGGCTTCGTAATCACAGCGATGAGCCAGCCGAAAATGTCGTCGTCAGTATGCTGTTCAATGGACAGCGGGTCATTCAGCGTGCAGTCAACATCCCGCCCAATGCGACCACCACCATCGAATTATCGGCTGTACCGACGATGCGGGGAGCAATCCGGGGCGTTATCGAGGTAGAAGGCGATGTCCTGGATGCCGACAATCGCTTTTTCTTTGGATTTACAATCCCGGAGCACCCTCGCATTGCGCTCATTGGACAGCCCGACGAACGGCGCCTGCTCCATCTGGCATTGCAACCAGATACCAATTTTCAGCAGTTACAGGTTACGCCCGTAACGCCTGAGGAACTGCCGACCTTAGATCTTTCGCAGTTCGAGGTCCTGTTCCTCATCGATATTCCCCGCATTACTCCATCCTTAGCGGAGCAATTGCGCCAGTACGTGCTGGATGGAGGGAATCTCGCTATTTTCCCGGGATCCAGGATCGACACATCGAACTACAATTCGGTGTTTCTTCCTACGCTGGGTTTGAGCTCAGTCCATCTACGACAGTATGGAAGAAACCACCCTGCACGGTTCAGCAAGCTGGATTTGCACCATCCCTTGTTTGCCGGTGTTTTCCGCGGCACCACGCAGCAACAGATTCCGGAAAGTCCGGAGATCTGGCAGGCAGCTATGGTTGCCGGAGAACAAAGCATCATCAGCCTCAGCGACGGACCATTTCTCTCTGAAACCCGGCTTGGCAATGGCCGCATCCTCTTTTTTGCGGTTCCCCCGACAACGGAATGGAGCAATTTCCCCCTGACCGGTATTTTCGTCACTCTCGCCTTTCGGACCGCTCAATATCTTTCCGCAACGGAGATGCTGGGCTCCCAATTTCTGGTTGGGGAACCAATCCAACTGATCCTTCCCCGGAAAGCAGCAGCAGCGGGTAGTGTCACGCTCATTGCACCTGACAGTTCTCAAATGAAAGCACGAATTTCCCAACTGCCTGAAGGCGCTGTGCTGTCACTTCCACCGTTTACAACGCCGGGCACCTGGGTGGTTACCACTTCAGATG
Source organism: Candidatus Kapaibacterium sp. (assembly GCA_026996895.1). Taxonomy (GTDB): domain Bacteria; phylum Bacteroidota; class Ignavibacteria; order Kapaibacteriales; family WFXC01; genus WFXC01. Next base: position 12,397 of record JALWJX010000060.1, on the reverse strand, counting down.
GCAAATTACTGACGCTCTTATCGTGCAACGTTCCTGCCGCAGAGTCAGATTTGCAACTCGTAGCTCCGGAGGAATTACCAAAACAGTTTGGTACCGTTATCAATTCTGAAAACGTCCACCTGCTTCAATCGGCTCAACAATTACGCGCCGCGCTGCAAGCCGGTGCGCTGACCTCCGAATTGTGGAAATTGTTTGCAGTGCTGGCACTTATATGCGCTGTGGCGGAAATGCTCATCGCAAAAGCCTGGCGCGATGAGCTTCCTGACTAATCTCCCAATTTTTTCTACTATCTTCGATAGCAGCCCAGATGATCCTACTTCTCCGAATCGGCTGCCGGCTCCGACACAGTGGGAGTTCCATCTGCCCCGATCGACTCCGCTGGATGGTCTGCTGTCCGCCGATTGTCCTCCAGTGCCCGCCGTAGCACCGCCGGGATCGGCACTGGCGTTCGGGTCTGGATATCCACTGTGACCATTACGCAGTACCCTTTTGCCAACAGTTCACCACTCCGGTCCCGCCGGACAGCAAAGCCCAGTTTATAAGATGTGGTCCCGATATGCTCTGTCCACAATTCAATCCGGAGTAAATCATCCAGCAGAGCTGGCTGCTCATATTCACAATGGAACACTCGCCGCACAGGATACACTCCCCATTGGTCAAAAGTCCGCTGACTATACGCCATATCGTACGTGCGCAGCCATTCAGTCTCGGCAATTTCATAGAACCGGATGTAGTTGCCAAAGTACAAAATGCTGGCATCGTCAACATCGCTCCATCGAACTCGCTCGGTAATTGCAAACATCCAATCACTGCCGTTTGTTCAACTGTCGACGGTATAAAGACGCTGCTATCCGTGCTGCTGTGGTTTTCGGCATCCACCGGGAAAAGCGAGCAACCCATCGATTCAGCACACCGGGTATAATGAGTGCCTTGCCGCGCTCCAGTTGCCGCATTGTGTACCGAACCACGGTCTCCGGATCCATTAATCGCAACGGAAAAGGTGGACGGTTCGACATCTGCGCAGTATCAAAAAATCCGGTTGCAACTGGTCCGGGACAGCAGCAGCTTACCTGCACATCCGTACCATCCAGCTCCGCACGCAGCGCCAGTGCAGAATGCAATTGCAGCGCCTTCGCCGCAGCATACACATTCAGAAAAGGCACCGGCGCAAAAGCAGCCGTTGAGGCAATAAACAGAATCGTTGCTGGCGGTGCTTCCAGCAGCCGTGGTAGAATCCGGCGGGTAAAGCGCAAAGGGAACAGGTCGTGAATCGCTATTTGGTCTTCGATACTCTCTTCGGACAACTGATGAAATGCGCCAAATGCGCCGAACCCCGCATTATGAATGATCAACCGCGGCACGACTTGCAAAGCATCCAGCCACTCCATCACCTCCGCCACAGCAGACGGCTGCGTTAAATCACACGAAAGGGTCAAAACATCAGCGGCATACTGCGTCCGTATGTGATCCGCAGCTTTTTGCAAACGCTCCGCTGACCGGCTTACCAACAACAAGGTATCGCCGCGCTGTGCGCAGTAGCGCGCAAACTGGAGTCCGATCCCGGAGGAGGCTCCTGTTATAAAGACATATCGCTTTGCGGTCATCCACTTGCTCCTTTCTGTAAATACTGCTGCACCGTTGTTGCTGCCAATACCCCACTATAGGTAGCGCTCTCAATTGTTGCCGGTAATCCAGTTTGAATCCAATCACCTGCCAGAAAGACGTTTTGCAACGGCGTCTGCACCGCAGGACGCTGCAACTGAACGGCTGGTGTAAACACTGGCGTTGCCTTTACTTCCTTCATCACTCGAAAGTGCGCAGGACGCACGGACGGCGGCAACCGAAAAACAGATCGGACCTCTTCCCAGCAGTGTTCGACCAACTGAGAAACAGGGATGGAGAGCAGATCACGGGCAGCACTGATCACCAGCACCAGCGAAGTTTGAAACTGCGAACCTGTCTGAAACTGGAGCTGCTGGCGATGGAACACCCATTGCACGGTTGTTCCTACCAGCGCAGTCATTGGCGGCAAAGGCAACTCCTCTGCGAACCACAAGTATATGCTGAAAATCGGCGAGTAATGCAGAGGCGGCACAGTAATCGGCACACCCAGTTTTTGCAAAGCGTATGGCGGTACGGCGAGCACCACCACATCTGCGGGGATCACTTCTCCCCCTCGAAGTTGCACCCCTGCGGCGCTGTCACCATTCAAACACACCTGTTCCACCGCAGCTTGCAGCCGCACCGCCCCACCATATCGCTGTATCCACGATGTTATGGGTGCTATCAACGCACTCAACCCCCGGCGAGGAATCACGAACGCTCCTTCGTGCACCGACCCCAGGAATGCCTGTTGCACAACCGTTCGCAAAAGCGACACATCAACATCGGCTGGTTCCGCATTGAGGGTTGCCAGGATCAGCGGGCGCCAGAAAATCTGGTGTGCTGCCGGCGTTTGCCGAACTTCTCGCAGAAACTGCTCACAGGATTGCCCGACAGATGCGCTGGTTACCAGTTTCGTAATCCCATAGATCAGGCGCCATCGATCGGGAATGGAGAGCAGCGAGAAACGCACCAGCGCCCGGAGAAACCGAGCGGCTGCGGGCATTCTGAGACCGGGCGATAACACAGCAGCTTTTCCTTCGACGGTCCGGAAATGGATCTGCCAGTCCTGCCACTGATAGAGCCATTGGGAGGTTCCCAGATCAGCCAGCAATTGCAGCGTCGTCTGATAGCATCCCATCAACAGATGTTGTCCGGTATCGACCTCTTCCCCCGAAACACGATCTACAAGGGAACTGGTGCGTCCCCCCAAGACCGACCGCTGTTCCAGCAACAACACCTGACAAACGGACGCTAATTTCCACGCTGCTGTTATTCCAGCAATCCCACCGCCAACAATGATGCACCGCACAACTGCTCCTTTCCGAAAAATAAAACGACAGCAAAAACGGTCATTTGAAGCTTTGTAGTGTTCAACACAAACGTGCACTGAAGCGGACGTGGCGGAACTGGTAGACGCGCCAGACTTAGGATCTGGTGGGCTGTGCCCGTGGGAGTTCGACTCTCCCCGTCCGCACACTGGTAGGGGCGCCAGCATCTGAGAAACGTGTTCAACAAATGCAACAGTTGGATGGAGTACCAAATTGAAGACATCAGCCAGACACTCAAACAAATTACCGCCCGTTTCACCGCGGAAGAACTGAAGCCGATGGAGGAAAAAATCCTGCAATCGTTGCAGCAAACCGTCAACATTCCGGGCTTCCGCAAGGGCAAAGTGCCATTAACAGTTATTCGCCGCAAATTTTCCAACCTGGTGCACAACGAGCTGCTGGAAGAAGCAATAGAATCAGCGGTTCAGCAGGTTCGGAATGATCATCCAAACTGGACATTTGTCGTTGCTACCAACATCGTGGAGCACAAGCATTTAGACAACGGAGACCTTCAGCTCATTTTCAACGTGGAAGTGATGCCCGAAGTCGAGCTGGACGACCGCTACAAAACGGCTCTCACGCTCAATGAACTGCCGGCGATTCAGGAAGGAGATGTTGATCAAACGATCGAAGACATTCGCCAGCACTACGGACATTTAGAAACCCAGGAAGGAGCAATCGATTCAGAATCGATTGTCACGCTGGAATTGCAGAAGCTGGATCCCAGCGGATTGCCGATCATTGGAGAAAAACCTGCCGAACCTCTCCAGTTGCCAGTAGAAGCCATCTCGGATGAGAATCTGAAAAGCCAGATCGTGGGCAAAAGCAAAGGCGATGAATTTGTGTACACTTTTACTTCTCCAGAAGGAGAATCACAGCAGTATCGCGTCCGTATTACGGAGGTACAGCGCACAAAGCCAGCAGAATTAACGGAGGAAAAAATCGCCGAGATCACTGGCGGCGCTGCCCACACACCCGAAGAACTGCGGGATCACATTCGGCAAGCCTTAATTGCCCAGCGAGATGAACAACAGCGCAAAACGTTCGAGGCACAAATCCGGGAGCAACTCTTAGCGCTGTATGGCGATGCTATTGAAATTCCACCGCGCCTGCTCCAGACCTGGATGAAAGCAATTGCAGATGACCAGAAAGTTGATCTGGAACAACTCACCCCGGAGCAACTGGCGCAATGGCAAAAGGAATTAGAGCAACAAATCAAGTGGATCTACATCCGATCCGCCCTTATCAACAAAGAAAACATCACGGTGAGTGAGGAGGACTGGAATAATCTGGTTCTTCCCATCGGCGAACAGCAGTTGGTCAAATGGTCTGACCTTCCAGAAGAAATCAAGGCGCAACTGCGTCCGGAACTCAAAGACTCGATCATAGTCCGCAAACTGATGGATCGCCTCATTGAATTGGCGACCATCACGCAGCAAGAATCTCAGGATGACCAGACGCAAGACGACCAAACGGAAACTGAACAATCGGAGCAATCTTCCGAAGAGCCTATCGCAACGGAAGCAGAACAACAAACAGCAAGTTCCACAGACACAACAGAGACGCCCAATGCATAACCAATTGGTGCCAATTGTCATCGAGCAAACCAGTCGCGGTGAGCGATCATACGACATTTATTCCCGTCTGCTGAAAGAGCGCATCATTTTCCTTGGTGCGCCCATCGATGATCACGTTGCCAGCTTGATCGTTGCGCAATTGCTGTTCTTAGAAAGCGAAGATCCGGAAAAGGACATTTACCTGTACATCAACTCTCCCGGCGGGAGTGTCAGTGCCGGTTTAGCCATTTACGACACGATGCAATACATCCGCCCCGATGTTGCTACCATCTGCGTGGGAATGGCTGCTTCGATGGCACAGGTTCTGCTCTGCGCTGGTGCGAAAGGGAAACGGTATGCACTACCTCACTCCCGCATTATGATGCACCAGCCTATTGGCGGAACGCAGGGAGCAGCGGCGGATATTGAAATTTACACCCGTGAGATGCTCCGCATTCGCGAAGAATTATTCCGAATCATCAGCCTGCATACCGGTCAGCCGCTGGAAAAAATCCGGAAAGATGCTGACCGCGACAAATATATGTCCGCCCAGGAAGCGCTGGAGTACGGCATTATCGACAAAATCCTGGAAAGTCGGAAGCAGATACGGGCTGAGATCGAAACGGGCACTTCAGAAGGCGGGTCAACAGCCGATGGTAGGGAAGAACAAACATCGGGTGAGAAGTAACGATGCCAACGCGCTCGTCATCGGATCAGACGGACATTCGGTGTTCTTTCTGCGGTCGATCTGCTGCGGAAGTGGGGAATCTTATTGCGGGTCCGGGCGTGTACATTTGCGATCTCTGCATTGAAAAGTCGAACGAGATTCTCCAGTCCCATCGATTGGTCCAACATCAGGAATTCGTCCAGAATATCCAGTTGCCAAAACCGGCGGAAATCAAGGCTATTCTGGACGAATATGTCGTGGGACAGGAAGAAGCCAAAGTCGTGCTGTCCGTAGCGGTATACAATCATTACAAACGAATCCAGGCGCAGGACTTAGCCGGGGATTTAGCAGATGTCGAAATCGAAAAGAGCAACGTTCTGCTGATCGGTCCGACGGGCACCGGCAAGACCCTGCTGGCACAAACCTTAGCGAAGATTCTTCAGGTGCCTTTTGCCATTGCTGATGCTACCACTCTTACAGAAGCGGGATACGTTGGTGACGATGTCGAAACGATCATTGCCCGTCTGCTCCAGAGTGCTGACTATGACGTAGCCCGGGCAGAGCGGGGAATCATCTACATCGATGAAATCGACAAAATCGCACGGAAAAGCGATTCTCCCAGCATTACCCGCGACGTCTCCGGCGAAGGAGTCCAGCAAGCATTGTTAAAACTTCTCGAAGGCACGATCGCTGGCGTCCCACCACAGGGTGGACGAAAACATCCAGAGCAACCGCTGATTTATGTCAATACCCGCAACATCCTGTTTATCTGTGGCGGGGCTTTTGAAGGGCTGGAAACGATCATTGCGCAGCGCTTGCAGGCAGGGAGCATCGGTTTTATGGCGGAACCGCATCGCCGAATTGAAGAAAAGTACACCCTGTTGCATCAGGTGGAACCGGAAGACCTTTTGCGTTACGGTTTCATTCCGGAGTTTGTAGGGCGCATTCCCGTTGTTGTTGCACTCCATCCGCTGGACACCGACGCAATGGTACGCATTCTGACCGAGCCGAAAAATGCGCTGGTGAAGCAATACAAAAAACTCTTCCTGATGGAAGGGGTAGAGCTGGAATTTGAAGAAGCAGCACTGTATGCTATTGTCGAAAAAGCGCAGCAGAAGAAAACCGGAGCACGGGCACTGCGCAGCGTGATGGAAGAAATTATGATTCCGCTGATGTACCGCATACCGGAAATGGAAGGACTGCAACGCTGCGTTATCACAGAAAATGTGATTCGAAAGCAGGCTGATCCGGTCTTTATTTTTCGACAGGACTCCGAACGCCCGCGCAAAATGGCGCATGCTCAGCGGGCATAAAGAGAAAGAACTTCCGTTTGGGGGTGCTCAACGGATCCGTTGGGCTGAGAGTAGACCCCTCGAACCTGATCCGGGTAATGCCGGCGCAGGGAAAACGGAAGAAGTTGTCCCAACCTCTTCCTCTCCAGCGGGTATCCCCAAACGGACCTCAGTATAGAAGGTATGTTGAACCAAAACAAGGCTGCACCAATGACGAGGTCCGTTCAAATGCAACTTGTGGTCTTTCTCCTGACGCTCTGCTTTGCGTCGCCTTCTCTTGCACAACAGCAACAGCAGCAGGAAGCCGACACGGTCAGAAAAGTGTATCGAATGCCCAGCATCACAGTCACAACATTGCGGGCGGAAAAGCGACGCGACCCGGTGCCAATCGAAACGATCCGTCGCGTTGAGCTCCAGCAGCGGTACACAGTTCAGGATTTCCCCCTGTTGCTAAGCGAAGCTCCGTCCATCTTGGCATATTCGCAGAACGGCAACGGCATTGGCTATTCTTTCTTCTCACTTCGGGGTTTCGATCAGCGGCGCGTTGCGGTCTTCATCAACGGCGTGCCGCAGAACGATCCTGAGGATCACAATGTTTACTGGATCGATCTTCCCGACCTGGCTGCCAGCACTTCCGAAGTACAGATCCAGCGCGGCGCTGGACTGGTAGACTACGGCGCCGCTGCGATTGGAGGAAGTATCCACATCAGCACCCTGGATATCAGCCAGATCCGGGGCGTTCATCTGAAGTATGGTCTCGGTTTGCAGCAATACTTTTCTCCCTTCGCTCAGAAAGATGTGCTTGCGCAAAACGTGCAAAAATATTCCATTGAAGTCGGTTCCGGTTTGGTCAATAATTTTGCTGTGTACGCCCGACTCTCCCAGATTCTTTCTAAAGGATATCGGCGCCACTCGTGGGCTAATCTCAAAAGTTATTTTCTCAGTGCTGCTCACTTCAGTGAACGATTTTCGACGCAAATCAATATCTTCGGCGGTCCCTTAGAAGATGGACTGGCATACACTGGCATTCCAAAATATTTCCTGAAAGACCGCATCAAGCGACGCGAAAATTATTCCTACTGGGAAGGCGATTCTCCCGAAACCTTCTTCGGCATCCTGCGTCGACCGCAGGAAATCGAAAACTTTTCACAACCCCACTACGAAATTCTCAATGACTGGCAAATAACCGACAATCTATCACTCAAATCGATCCTGTTCTACTACACAGGCGACGGATTCTTTGACTTCGACGGTTCGTGGGCAGATGCTCAAATGCTGCGCATCACTCCCGAAAATGGATTCCCACCCAACGTTACCATTTCCAACGCAATTATCCGCGCCTTTGTCGGAAACAAACACGGCGGCTGGATCCCCCGACTTCAGTGGCGCCACCAGAACGGGCAACTCACAGCCGGCGCTGAGATCCGTATCCACCGATCAGAACACTGGGGCAAAGTGCGATACGCTGATGGATTGCCGAAAGGGTACGATCCCGACTACAAATTCTACAGCTACAATGCGGGAAAAGATGTTTTCTCGATCTTTGCCCGTGAACAGTATCAGCTTACTGCCTCCACGCTCCTATCTGGCGATATCCAGTTTGCTTACAAAGCCTACCGATTATTCAACGAGAAAGCGGGCAAACAGTACACCCGATACTTTACAGTGGATGGTGACACCATATCCGGTGCCGGCACTATCTTTTTCATCCCCTATTTCTTTGTCAACGGTCGGCTGGGCATTCGGCATCAGATCAATCCCTCGCTGGATCTGTTTGCCAGCGTCGCCATCACCCAACGGGAACCGCAGCGACAGTCCCTCTACAACGCAGCCGGATCGTATTACGGTGAACGCCCGTTGTTCCAGAGCGACACCAGTGGTGGGCGCACGCGATATGATTTTTCAAAGCCACTGGTTAAGCCGGAGAAATTACTGGACATAGAACTGGGGGCATACTACCAGGGCACCAGATTGCAACTGGAAGCCACTGCGTACTGGATGGAATTCTTCGACGAATTAGTGAAGCAGGGACAGTTGGATATTTTTGGTCGCCCCGTCTATGGCAATGCGCCGCGCACCCGCCACATCGGCATAGAGCTGCACGGTGGCTGGACTATTCCGCTGTCGGCTGGACAATCGCTCCAGCTCAAGGGGAATCTTTCCCTCAGCCGGAATCGGCTTGTTGACTACACGCATTACGAAAAGGACACAGCTATGGTGCTGGACGGTAACCCCATTGCTGGCTTTCCGGATCTTCTGGGGAACCTCCGCCTCACTTATCAAGACCGCCAGTGGTGGATCAGTGCCCGCATCCAGTATGTCGGCGCGTTCTACACCGATAACTTCAAGCGGGAAGACCGGAAAAACGATCCTTACACGCTGGTGCACCTGGAGGGGACCTACCAATTCGATCTTGCCCCCTTGCAATACCTTCGGCTCCGTCTGGCAATCAACAATCTCCTGAACACCCTCTACTCCAGCTTCGGCGAAGGCGCTGAATTCTTTCCCGGCGCTGAACGCAACCTGTACTTCGGCATCGAGATTGGGTGGTAGCGCACACAGGGTAAGATGTTCATTCTCAACGTCCCTTGCTGTATGCCCTGTACCTCTGTTTATCCACAGAAGTTTGCAGGGCACATCCCTGCTGTGCACGATAACCTCGACTCCTTCGTTTATCCGCCCGTGAAGGTTGATCCTCCTGCCTCCGGCACAGTGATCACCCTTCCGCGTACAGAGTTTCAGTTTCACAGAAGGATTCTTTCCATGAACGCAACGGTTTACGTCGGCAACCTGCCGTATCGCCTTCAGGAAGAGCAGTTAGCCGAAGCATTTCGCCCCTACGGAGAAGTGATCTCCGTCAAGATCATTACGGATCGATTCAGTGGTCGCTCTCGCGGCTTCGGTTTCGTCGAAATGAGCACGCCGGAAGAGGCACAGAACGCTATCGACAATTTGAATGGAACAGAACTGGGAGGCAGGACCTTAGTCGTTGCTCCCGCCAATCCGCCGAAACACAGCGATCAATCAGCATAAGCACAGCATTCACTGACCGCTGCCCGGTGCATCCCTGGGGATACACCGGGCAGTGTTTTGTTATCCCTCCCCCGAACGCTGGTTCCCGATGCTCCAGCGAAATTTCTCTGTTTTCTGCAACTTCTCCTTAAGGCGGTTTCGCGCATCCGCTCTACTGGGAGCGCACGCTCTTAGGCGTGCATTCTCTGCCGACTGAAGTCGGCGCTCCCAGTTGACACTCCCAGTGTTAGCGTTCCCATATACCGGGAGCGCACACTTTAGTGTGCATCCACCGGGAGCGCACGCTTCAGTGTGCATCCTTCACCCTTTGCCGACGAAAGTCGGCACTTCCGGTCCGGCGCTCCTGGCACACTCCGCTCTCTCTTACCGCACCACTACCACTGGCACCACAATCACCCGATCCCCTCTCCATAACCGTACGTAGTACGTCCCACTTCTCGAAAGCTCCACCCACGCTTCCTGCTCCCCTGCCTCCTGCTCCCGCTGATACACCACTCGCCCTACCAGATCCCGAATCTCTATCGCCCAGCCTCCCTCCGACGGATACCGCACCCGTATCCATCCCCGACTCGGATTTGGACTCACCACCCCTGCTATCCTTCCCAGCCTCACCTGTCCCATCCCCGTCACCACATCCGCACTGCTGCCTTCCAACTGCACCCAATTACTCACTTTCCCTCCTCCCTCTGCCCGAAGGTACACCGCCACCAGTTCCTTCTTCGGATCTACCCAGATCCCGATAGTCGTATCCACCACCACCGTATCCATCACCTTCCTCGGCAATCCTTCGGCGTTTGCCAGATCATCATCGTCCTCATACACTACCACCCGATACCGCTCGGCTCCCGCCACCGGTCGCCATCGGAGCAAAAACGGCACCTCCTCCACCTCGAAACCCCAATACGCCCAGTACCACAACGTGTCATACCCCGGTGCTTCCCTGACCCGATACTGATGCTGATCATACACAAACGGTCGGCGCAGAAATTCTCCCGGTCGATACACAAAGGCATACTCCGGTCCCCCTACGATGATCCGATCCCTGCCGCCATACGCACAACTCCGAATTACACTGGTAAAAACGGAACTCACCAGCGGCTCAAAATCCGGGATAAAATCAATCGCCTGCCGTTCCCAGCTTCGTCCTCCATCACTGGTCAACCATACCTGCGATGGACTGCCAACCACCACCCCTCGAAGCGTGTCCAGAAAGTCGATCTGATATGCGGGACCAGTAAACCTCACATCCCGCATTCCGCCCCACGGCACCTCGATCGGTATCGTGTCCAGCAGCTTCCGTATCTCCTTCCCCTGCCCACGAATCTCCCATACGATCAATGCCGCCGGAACCGTTCCGCTGCTACCATTGGGATAATAATTCGCCACCACATACCAGTGATCCCAATCCACCACATCCAGCCATCGGGTTACATACGCTGTCGGTGACCAGTTGTACCGCGCCTTGACCAGCGAATCCAGATCGATCACCTCCCAGTGCTCCCCATAGTCGCTGGTCCACCAGATCTCATCGTAATTGTGCACTATCCATTTGCCCGCTCCCGCTATGTCCACCATACTGTATCCCCATCCCACGCCTCTGACCGTATCAACACTTGTCCACTGATCTCTGGTCACCAGCAAATAGGAACTCGCTTCCTTGGTCCCCTGAGCCGTATCCTTCCACACTACAACAGCCGGGATAATTCCTTCCTGCGCATTCATCATCTCAATATCATACGACGCAACTGTCACGACCTTCCCTTCCCGTTGAAACCATTGCGACAGATCCACGTTCTGCCAGGTCTGCCCCAGATCCTCAGTCCACCACAATACCGGATCGATCAACACATACAACCACCCGCTCTGCGCTTCCCAGTCTATCGCACCAAAGCGCCTCGGGTCTCGCAAATGTCGCTCCACCATCAGCACCGAATCCCATCGCCGACCGTAGTCAGTGGTTCGGAGAACAGTGACAAAATTTGCAAGATTGGAAAACGCTAAAAACGCCGTGTCGCGTCCGGCAAAAGTGATTCCCCAAACGAATTTGCCGGGAGAGTAATACCGATAAACAGAATCAACAAACATTCGGGTAAGCTGCCGCAACTCCTCCGGAACAACATTGGGAAGATACTGTGTTTCCCAATCGGTAGTCCACTGGGGATAAACAGGCAACGTCAAACAGATCACTCCAAGGATCCCTACTATATACCGCTTCATCTGGTTGTCCTTCTTTGTTCAACAAATTGCCACAGTGATAAGAACGAAGCCTTCCCAGCTACCAGCCAGCGTACTTTACTGAATTTAGTCACATACCACTTCACACTGTGCTCCGGGCGCCGGCATTACATCGCAAATTCCTGCGTCAGTTGAAGATATTGTTTTTAAAAACCGGAATCGAAGTGTGCACTCTTCATCAAAAATTCTGACCGCAGAAATCATCTTCTTTGCCTCTCTCTTACCGCACCACCACCACTGGCACCACGATCACCCGATCCCCTCTCCATAACCGGACGTAGTACGTCCCACTTCTCGAAAGCTCCATCCACGCTTCCTGCTCCCCTGCCTCCTGCTCCCGCTGATACACCACTCGCCCTACCAGATCCCGAATCTCTATCGCCCAGCCTTCCTCCGACGGATACCGCACCCGTATCCACCCCCGACTCGGATTCGGACTCACAATTCCTGCTATCCTCTTCAGTCTCACCTGTCCCATCCCCGTCACCACATCCGCACTGCTGCCTGCTAACTCTACCCAATTACTCACCTTCCCCCCTCCCTCTGCCCGAAGGTACACCGCCACCAGTTCCTTCTTCGGATCCACCCAGATTCCGATAGTCGTGTCCACCACCACCGTATCCATCACCTTCTTCGGCAGTCCCTCGGCGTTTGCTAAATCATCATCGTCCTCATATACCA